>JAJRCS010000041.1 GCA_028678815.1 Methanomicrobiales archaeon
GACCCGGTCTTCTCAGGCCGGCGGGAAGGCCCCGGTGAAGGGTGACGGCAGGGCGGTCCCCGGTCCGGGTCATGCACCCCTGACCCGGTTCCCGTTCTCCCCCTGCCGGGAAGGGACGGGAAGCATTTTTCCGATTGGAGCGACAACCGTTTCAAAAGGGAACCTGGAGACCGGGGGAGACGAGTGGAACCGCAGTACGACCTCATCATCATCGGGTCCGGGGCGGCGGGAACCTCCGCGGCAACCCGGGCCTATAGGCTGGGCGCGCGGCGAGTGGCCATGGTCGAGCGGGGCCCCCTCTGGGGCACCTGCGTGAACACCGGGTGCATCC
Organism: Methanomicrobiales archaeon; assembly: GCA_028678815.1. Lineage (GTDB taxonomy): Archaea > Halobacteriota > Methanomicrobia > Methanomicrobiales > JACTUA01 > JACTUA01. Next base: position 332 of record JAJRCS010000041.1, read on the forward strand.
CGACCAAGCTCCTCCTCGCCGTGGGGGACCTCTCCTACTACGGAGACCACGGGCACCGGGGGCTCGGGGTGGAGACCCGCCTGGACCTCCGGCAGCTCCTCGGTGAGAAGCGGGACCTCATGCAGCGCCTCAGGGAGAGGAAGGTCCGCCGCATCTTCGGGGAGTTCGGGGTGGAGCTCGTGGAGGGGGCCGCGAGGTTCGTCTCCCCCCGGGAGATAGAGGTGAAGGGGCGGAGGATGGAGGCCGGCGGGTTCATCATCGCCACCGGCTCCACCCCCTCCGTACCCCCGGTGGAGGGCCTCGCCGGCGTCCCGTACCTGACGAGCACCGGGGCCCTCGACCTGGAGGAGGTGCCCGGGTCCATGGTCATCGTCGGCGGGAGGGCCCTCGGGCTCGAGTTCGCCCAGCTCTTCGCCCACCTCGGCTCGAGGGTTACCCTCCTCCAGCGGGGCCCGCGGATCCTTCCGGAGGAGGAGCCGGAGATCTCCACCGCCCTTGCCGATGCCCTCGGGGGCGAGGGGATCGCCATCCACACCGGGGCAGAACTCCTCAGGGCGCGCAGGGAGGGCGACGGGGTCTCGGTCACCGCCCGGGTGACGGGGGCCGGGGAGAAGTTCACCGGGGACCGGCTCCTCCTCGCCACCGGCCGTTCCCCGAACACCCGGGACCTCGGCCTCGCGGCCTGCGGGGTGAAGGTAGACGGCAGGGGTGCGATCCCGGTGGACGAGACCCAGCAGACCTCGGCCCCCCGCATCTGGGCCGCGGGGGACGTGACCGGTGAACCGATGCTCGAGCCCTGGGCCGGGGTCGGGGGGGCCGTTGCGGCAGAGAACGCCCTCACCGGGAAGGGAAGGAGGCTGGACCGGTCCTCCCTCCCCCACGCGGTCTTCACGACGCCGCAGGTCGCGGCGGTCGGCCTCACCGAGGCGCAGGCGAGGGGAAGGGGCATCGCCGTCCGGTGCCGGTCCGTCTCCCTCGAGGGCGTCTCCCGGGCCATGATGGCCGGGGACACCCGGGGCCTCGTGAAGATGGTCGCGGAGGAGGAGAGCGGGAAGGTCCTCGGGGTACACATCTGCGCCCCCCTGGCCTCTGAGATCCTCGGGGCGGGGGTCCTCGCCGTGAAGTTCGGCCTCACCACCCGGGACCTCGCCGGGACCTTCCCCCTCTTCCCGACCATGGCAGGGGTCATCCAGGACTGCGCGAGGATGTTCCACCGGCCCGGGGGGGCCGGCTGAACCGGCCGCCGGACCGGTTCCCGCCCCGTCCCCGTCTGCGGGACGGGTGGTCTCCCCCCGAAGCAGCCCGCTTCACCTCTCCTGGCGGAGGGGATCACCTCGCCCGGGTGCCCGGCTGGAGACCCGAGAGGACCGCGAGGACTCTCCCGAGCACTCCACCATCGCCGTGGTGAACCCCGAACCGCTCGAGGAACTCGCGGCTGGACGGGTCCGGGAGCCGGAGGCCGCCGTCGTGCCGGAGGTACCGCCCGAGGAGGGAGGTGAACTCCGCGAGGTCCCCGGTGCAGATGGCCCGCTTCCGGAGGAGGGCCTCCGCACCGGTGTCGAGGGGGAGGTGCCGGGTGAGGGCAAAGACCGGCTTTCCTGTGGCGATGGCCTGGAGGAGGGTCGTGCTCGGGAAGTCGAGGGCCACGGCTGCCGACCGGTCCAGCAGGTCCCGGAAGGGGCCCTCCTCCTTCAGGACCGTGATGTTCCTGTACCCCCGGTCCCGGAGGAAGGCATGGATATGGGCGTCCTCGTAGTTCCCCGGGTGGATCTTGAAGGCCGCCTTCACCCCCAGCTCCCCGATGGTGCCGAGGATCGCCTGCTGCGTCTGCCAGAGATCATGGTCGGAGAAGAGGGTGGGGCCGCTCACGTAGAGGTTGTTCCGGTAATAGTTCGTGGTGGCGTAGAGGACCTCGTACTCGCTCCCGGAGCCTCCGTTCCCGCGGGCGATCCTCTCGAGCTCGCAGGATCCCGCCGGGACCATGGTGCAGGAGTGCCCCGCCGCGGCATCCCCGAGGCGCTCCTTCACTCCCTCCCCGAAGCAGAGATGGAGATCGCTCCCCGCGAGCTCGATGCACTCCACCATCTTCCAGGGGAAGTACCCCGTGGCGCCGTGCTGCCAGGTGACGACGGGGAGCCCCAGGCCCCTCGCGACCCGGGCCTGGATATGCTCGACGAAGGTGCTCCGGGCGCTGCAGAGAAGTCCCCGGGTGTTCTCCCGCCCCAGGATCTCCCGGGAGATCCCCGCGGTGCCCTGGAAGGAGGAGAGGTACAGGGAGAGGAGCGGCGCGAGCCTCTCCCAGAGGAGGGGGGAGAAGTCGATGCCCCCGAGGGTGCAGGCCGGCCCGGCCGGGGGAAGGGAGATCCTCCCTCCCGGGGAATGCCAGGCCTCCTTCCGGGGGATATCACCGGGAAGGGGACTCAGGCGATACCCTGCCCGGATCAGGTCCGGGGCGAGGGTATGCCAGTCGTACCCGTACCCCATGAGAACGAGGCGCTCCTTCCCGCGAAGGGCGTTCGCCGCGGCATGCCAGGCGATGCCCAGGTCTTCCCCGAGGGATCCCCCCAGGGCGAGGTACTGCAGGGCCCGGGCAGGCCCCGGGGCCAGGCCCTGGAACCTCCGGGTGAATCCCCCTCCCTTCCGCGGGCCGTTCCCGGAGCCGGCCGGAGCCGGCGGATTTTCCCCGGCAGGGAGGGAGGTCCACCGGCACCCCCAGCCGGGGAGGGAGAGGATCCGGTCGAAGACCCGCTCCTCCGGCGGGAAGGGGAGGGTTCCCGGGCCCGTCTCCCGGCCTCCCCGCGGTATTCCCCCTCCGCAGCTGATCAGCTCCGCCGGGGCCTCTTCCCTGAGGATACCCCGGAGAATGCAGATACGGAGCGTGATGGCGTCGTAGAGGAGCTTCGTGAAGAAGAAGTTGTCCGAGCCCGGCCTCGGGTCGCAGCCGGAGGCCTCACCGGCGCCCGCCGCGAGGTGCCGGTCGATGAGCCGCGAGAGCTCCGCCACGGTCCCGTAGTTCTCCATCCCCCTCTGCCATGCCGCCCCTGCGTCGAGGAAGGAGCCCGCGTCCCGGCAGGGAACCGACCGGCTCCCGAGCTCCCAGGAGACGCCCGGGGAGGCCGAGACGATGAGGAGGGGGGCCCGGCTGCTCTCCCTGAAAGCGAGGACCGAGGGGATGTCATCGGCATGCTCGAGGATGGCCACCCGCCTTCCCTCCCGCGCGTGCGCCGGGCTCCCTTCCTGTGGGGGGTCTCCAGGGGCGGCCGTCATCTCACACCGTCAGTCTTCGTGCAGAGGTGCGATGCGAAGAGAAATGAGGATATCTGTCAGGAAAGGGGGGGGAAGAGCACCAGCCGGGGGTGAACGGGGGGCCCTGGCCGGCGGAACTCCTCTGAAGATATTTCTAGCTTCGCGTCTCACCGGATAGAAGAGAGGACTGTCCAGATGCGAGGGCCCGGCACGCGGGTGAGCTGCTATCTCTGCGGGAGCGAGGACTGTACCCAGGTCCATGACCGGATCCGGTACGGGCTCCCTCCCCGGCCGTACCGGTGCGGACGCTGCGGCCTCGTCTTTCTCCATCCCCGGATGGACCCCGACGAGGAGGCACGGTTCTACCGCGAGGAGTACCGGACCCGCTATGCGGAGGAGCCGGCGCAGGCCTCCTTCGAGGCCTCGCTCCCGGAGGCACGGGAGCGGGTCGGGCGGTTCCAGGGGCTGCTCGCGAAGGAGCTCGATATCCTCGAGATCGGGTGCGCCACGGGGGCCTTCCTCTCCCTCGCCGCCGGCCAGGTCCGCTCGGTGACCGGGATCGAGGTCACCCCCGGGTATGCCGCCTTTGCACAGGGCCTCGGGGTACCTGTAGTCGCGTCCCTCGACGAGGTCCCGGAAGGTGGGTTCGACCGGATCTTCCTCTTCCATGTCCTCGAGCACCTCCAGGACCCCATCGCCTATCTCCAGGCCCTGCGCGGGAAGCTCCGGCCGGGCGGAAAACTCGTCCTCGAGGTCCCGAACGTGGAGGATATCCTCGTCTCGGTCTACCGGATCCGGGAGCACCTGGACTTCTACTGGGAGATCGCACACCATTATTATTTCTCCCGGGATACCTTAGGCGTGGTACTCAGCCGGGCAGGATACCACCACGAGATCCTTCCCCACCAGAGGTACGATCTCTCGAACCATATCTACTGGATGCTCTACGGAAAACCGGGGGGAAAGGGGTATTTCTCGGGCATCTTCTCGAGGGAGCTGGAGCGCGAGTACGCGAAATGCCTGAAGGACCGGTTCCTCTCTGACACTTTGTACGCAGTCGCGGAGCCGGGGGAGTGAGATGGCGGCACACCGAAGGACCACGGATCCGGCACGGCTGGAGGAGATCGCCCGTACCGTCCGGGAGGATATCATCTCCATGACCGCGGAGGCAGGGTCCGGCCATTACATGAGTTCCCTCTCTGCCGTGGAGATCCTCGTCGCCCTCTACTTCCACGAGCTCTCGTACCGGCCGGAGGACCCCGCATGGCCCGGCAGGGACCGCTTCATCCTCTCCAAGGGGCACGCGGCGCCGGCCCTCTATGCCGTCCTCGCCCGGGCCGGCTTCTTCCCCGTCGGGGAGCTCGCCACCCTCCGGAGGATCGACAGCCGGCTCCAGGGGCACCCGGTGGTCCACCGGCTCCCCGGCCTCGACGCCTCCTCGGGGTCCCTCGGGCAGGGGCTCTCCACCGGCGTGGGGATGGCCCTCGCCGCCCGGATGGACGGGCGGGGCTCCCGGGTCTTCGTCCTCCTCGGCGACGGGGAGCTCCAGGAGGGGCAGGTCTGGGAGGCCGCCATGGCGGCGGCCCGGTTCGGCCTCGGGAACCTCACCGCCATCGTCGACCAGAACGAGTTCCAGGCCACGGGGAGGGTGAGGGAGATCATGCCCGTGGCAGACCTCGAGGGGGCCCTCCGGTCCTTCGGCTGGGAGGTCTCCTCCGTGGACGGGCACAGCTTCCCGGAGCTCCTCCACTCCCTCACGGGTGGCAACGGGCCAGGGGGGAAGCCCCGGGCCGTCATCGCCCGGACGGTGAAGGGGTGCGGCATCGGTTTTATCGAGGGGAACCTGAAGTACCACTCGGCCCCCCTGGCCCCCGGCGACCTGAAGAGGGCCCGGGAATGCCTGGAGGGGAGGTGAATCCCTGATGCGCGACCTCACCCGGTGCACCCACACCCGCGAGGCCTTCGGGAAGGCCCTCGTGGAGGAGGCAGGGAGGAACCGGGACATCGTGGTCATCGACGGGGACGTCTCCAGCTCCACGAAGACCGACATCTTCGCCCGGGCCTTCCCCGACCGGTTCATCAACGTGGGGATCGCCGAGCAGAACATGGTGGACATCGCGGCCGGCCTCGCCCTCTCGGGGAAGATCCCCTTCGTCTCCACCTTCTCCATCTTCGGGTGCGGGAGGGCCTGGGAGCAGATCCGGAACACCGTCTGCCTGGATAACCTGAACGTGAAGCTCGTGATGACCCACGCGGGCCTCTCCCTCGGGGGGGACGGGGCGACCCACCAGGGCCTCGAGGACATCGCCCTGATGCGGGCCATCCCGAACATGGAGGTCATCGTGCCCGCGGACGACCCTGAGGTCCGGTCGGTGATCCGGTACGCCGTGGAGCGCGACGGCCCGGTCTACATCCGGCTCTCGAGGAGAAGGACCCTCCTCCTTTTCGGGGACGACTATGCCTACGACCATGGGGAGTACCCCGTCGTTGCAGAGGGGGACGATGTGGCCCTCTTCGCGAGCGGCTGCATGATCCGGGAGGCCCTCATCGCGGCCGGCGAGCTCGCGAAGGAAGGGATCTCCGCCCGGGTCCTGGACATGCACACGGTGAAGCCCCTCGCCCGGGAGTGCGTCCTCCGGAACGCCCGGGAGACGGGGAGGGTCGTCTCCGTGGAGGAGCACTCCGTCCACGGGGGGGCGGGGAGTGCCATCGCCGAGCTCCTGGCAGAGGAGTACCCGGTCCCCATGCGCCTCGTCGGGGTCAGGGACCGCTTCGGCCGGTCCGGGTCCGTGGACGGGCTCTACGAGCTCCTCGGCCTCTCCTCCCGGCACATCGCCGCGGCGGTGCGAAATTTGATTAAAGCCAAAGAGAGATGACTGAACGTGGAGATATTTCTCGATACGGCAGATATTGAGGAGATCCGGAGGTTCGCCTTCATTCTGGACGGGGTGACGACGAACCCGACCCTCATCGCCCAGGAGAAGGGCCGGTACTCGTTCCATGACCTGGTC
>JAJRCS010000126.1 GCA_028678815.1 Methanomicrobiales archaeon
GCGGCCGCACGGGGGGCAGGCCCGGGCATCGAGGTCTTCTGTTACGCGGGCAGGGAGCATGCGGGGCTCGCCCGGGACCCGGCCCTCGTGATCAGCGAACGCCCCGGCGAGGCCCTCGTGAAGGCCCTCATGGACCGGGAGATCGATGCCGCCGTGCGGGGCTCCCTCCCCTCGAACACGACCCTCCAGGCGCTCCGGGAGGCGACCGGGGTGGAACGGCTCCTCCGGATCGCCCTCCTCTCGACCCGGGACGGCCGGAGGTTCCTCCTCGCCCCGGTCGGGGTGGACGAGGGGTGGACGGTGGAGGAGAAGCTGGAGCTCGTGGAGCGGGGGAGAGGGCTTCTCGCCCGGTTCGGCCTTCCCGGGGAGGTCGCGGTCCTCTCGGGCGGACGGCTCGGGGACGTGGGGCGGCACCCGGTGGTGGACCGGACCATCGCCCAGGCCGAGCTCGTCTCCCGGCTCACGGGCGCCGTCCACCGGGAGATCCTCATCGAGGAGGCCGTCGCGTCGGCCGGCCTGTGTCGAGAGGAGGGCGATCCGGAGGAGGTAATCCACCCCCGCCGCCTCCCTGAGCGCCCGCAGGGTCGCATTCGAGGGGAGCGAGCCCCGGATGGCGGCATCGATCCGGCCCTCCATGAGGTCCCGTACGAGGGCGACCTCAGGGCGGTCGCTGATCACGAGGCACGGGTCACGGATATCCCCGGCATGCTCTCCGCTCGTGTAACAGGACACATCGATGCCCGGCCCTGCCCCTCCCGCGGCCCTGAGCACCTTCCCGATATCGGCGCCTGCACCTATCCCGATCTTCATGAACGAAGCCCGCAGGAGTCGTTGACGATCCCCATCACGCTCTCCCTCTTCAGGTCAAAGACCGAGGCCTGCTCCCCGCCATACTCGATGCAGAGGTTCCGGTCCCCGTTCAGGTGGCCGATGGCCCGGGCGGTCATCCCCACCGAGGCGAACCGGCGGACGACCTCGCCGACATGCCCCGGTTTCGCCGTGAGGACGAAGCCCATGCCGGGGTACATCCTCACCCAGTGCTCGAACCCGATGCCATGGGCCTTCAGGTCCGGCCGCGGGATGGCATCCAGCTCGATGACGGCCCCCTTGCCGCTCATCTCGAGGAGCATCCCCAGGGTCCCGATGACGCCGGGGTTGCTGATGTCCTTCCCTGCCGTGACGAGGTGTGCCTCGCCGATCTCCTGGAGGACCCGGATCTGGGCCCGCACCCGCTCCGGCGCCTTCATGGTCACCGAGTCCCAGTTGAGGGCGCAGGAGGGGTGGACCCTCCCGTCCAGGTCGATGGCCGCGATGACCGCGTCGCCGGTCCCCGCCGTGTGGGAGTAGATGACCGAGTCGAGCCGGGCGACGCCGAGGATGGCCACGTCGATGACGCTGTACGGGGTGTCCGGGTGGAGGTGCCCCCCGACGATGGGGACGTTGAACTGCGAGCAGGCCTGGAGCATCCCCGCCGTCACGTGGTCCCGGATCCCCTCGTCAGAGAGGGAGAGGACGTCCACGAGGGCGAGGGGCCGGCCCCCCATGGCGGCGATGTCATGGATGTTCACGAGGACGGAGCAGTAGCCGGCCCACTCGGGATCGGCCTCCATGAGCTTGCTCCAGATCCCGTCGGCGGCGAGGAGGAGGGCCTCGTCGTCGTGCCGGATCACGGCGGCGTCCTCGCCGAAGGAGGCGATGACATCGGGGGCGTCAAGCCTCAGGGCCTTGGTCATCTCCCCGATGGAATGCTTCCTCGTCACCCCCTCGTACTCGCGCACCGCCTTCTTCACCGATTCAAGGGAGCAGCTCGTCTCGTCCATCCGGGGGTTCCCTGTCAGGTATCTTTCGGCCTTCATAGAGATAATTTATTTCATTTCGGGCCAGAGGATGGGGTATGGACTGGGCAGAGAAGTACCGGCCCCGGAGGCTCACGGATCTCGTCGGGAATTCCCCCGCGGTGAAGGCCATGTACGAGTGGGCCCGGTCCTGGAACCGGGAGAAGAAGCCCCTCCTCCTGCACGGGAAACCGGGGACGGGGAAGACCTCGGCCGCCCATGCCCTCGCCCATGACCTGGCCTGGGAGGTCATCGAGCTGAACGCGAGCGACCAGCGGACCCGGGACGTCATCGGCCGGGTCGCCGGGATCGGGGCCGTGACGGCGAGCCTCTCCGGCGCCGCGAGGAAGCTCATTATCCTCGACGAGGCCGACAACCTCCACGGGACCGCCGACCGGGGTGGCGCCCGGGAGATCCTCGAGGTGATCCGGACCGCCCGGCAGCCGGTCATCCTCATCGCAAACGACCTCTACGGCATCCTCCCCGAGATCCGGGCGAAGTGCGAGCCCGTCCTCTTCCGGGCGGTGCAGGCGAGGCAGATGGTGCCCCGGCTGAAGTTCATCTGCGCGAACGAGGGGATCGCCTGCTCCGATCCCGCCATCGTCCGGATCGCCGGTGGCGGGGGGGGCGACCTCCGGGCCGCCATCAACATGCTCCAGGGGGCCTCGGAGGGGAGGGGCCGGGTGGAGGAGGAGGACCTCGTCTCCTCGCCGAAGGACGACCGGGTCTCCATCTTCGACCTGGTCCTCTCGGTCTTCCGGGGGGCGGGGGATGCCGCCCTCCTCGCGGAGGCCCGGGCGGCGGAGGAGCCCCCCGAGACGGTCCTCCAGTGGATCGAGGCAGGCCTCGTCCACCTCCCCGATCCCCCGTCCCGGGCCCTCGCGTACCGGTGGGTGGCCCGGGCCGACGAGTACCTCGGGCTCACCTTCCGGAGGCAGAACTACACCCTCTGGCGGTACGCCGGCGCCCTCATGCTCCTCGGGACCTCCCTCGCGGCAGCCGGCCGGGGGATACGGGCCCGGCTCATGCCGCCGGGCAGGTGGCGGAGGATCTCCTCCCACCGGCGGCAGCAGGCCGTCCGGGAGTCCCTCCTCCGGAAGATCGGGGCCCGGGCCCACATCCCCCGGGAGGCCCTCCGGGGGGAGCAGCTCACCCTCCTCGCCCTCCTCGTCGAGGCGCAGCCGGTCGTCCATGCCCGGGACCTCTCCCTGGATGCCGACGAGCTGACCCTCCTCATCCATGACCGGAAGAAGGCAGAGGAGGTGGCAGAGCTGGCTGCCCGGGAGGAGAAGCCGGTGAAGGGGGAGACGGAGCCGGCCCCGGAGAAACCCCTGAAAAGGGCCCCGGCGAAGAAGGGATCCGGCGGGCAGTCCTCGCTCTTCTAGGGGGAGAATAAGGTACTTCCTGACCGCGGCCGGGGGTCCTCCCCCGGGTGGCCAGTACCGGTGGAGGATCACTCCGCGGGCCCCCCGAAAGGGAAGAGGGAGGCGGTCAGACCTGCCTTATCCCGGTCCCCCGGGAATGGTACCTGTGCAGGATGACCCCGCAGTCCACGATCTCCCCGCCGGATCCGTAGATCTCGTTCCCCAGGTGGTAGACGAGAAGATCTGCCCCGGTCCGTTCCGCGAGGGCGATGAGGGGCGGGACCATCTCCACCCCGGGCCGGATGGCATAGAGGAGGTCAGCCCCGCGGTAGAGCTCCCCGTCGGGCGAGAAGATGTCGTCCTGCACCACGGGTATCCCGTCGCCGGAGGGCACGGGCCTGATATCGGTGCACCGGACGGGGATCCCCGCATCCCGGATGATCCTGGCCGCGACGAGGTTCGTCCCGACCCCGATCTCCACGACGGAGCGGTAATGTCCCCCGATGTATTCCCCGATGAGCCGCTCAATACGTTTATACTCGCCCATCACCACACCTATGGTAATGCTCATCAAAATCTTTTGGGATCAGAACGCGCCCAGGGGGCTCGAATCCGCCGTGGAGAGGCGGATCCACTCGATCCTCGGCAGCCCCCTGGAGGTCGTGGAGAGCTGCATCCTCCTCTCGGGGTATGACCGGGAGCGGGACCAGTACGATGCCCAGAAGATCCTCTCCCGCATCCAGCTCTACAAGAGGCAGCGGGGGGCCACCGAGCCCATCCTCCTCGTCATCCCCCACGACCTCTCCATGAAGGGGCAGGACTTCGTCTTCGGCCTCGCCCGGGAGTCGGTGGGGGCCGCCGTGGTCTCCACGGCCCGGCTGGACAACGGCTACTATGGCCGGGCCCGGGAGGACTCGGACCTCGCCGGCCGGATCGCCAAGGAAGGGGCCCACGAGATCGGGCACCTCTTCGGCCTCGAGCACTGCGCCGACCCCGAGTGCGTCATGTTCCCGCCCCGGACCCTCGGGGAGCTCGACCGGAAGAAGCTCGCCTTCTGCCCGGCCTGCGGGAAGAGGTTCCGGCTCAGCGAGGGCGTAGACGCCCTGTGACCGAACCCCGGGTTCCGCAGGGAGCCGGGGTTGTCCAGGGGGGATAGGGGCCCCTCTGGACTGGCCCCGGCGCCCGTGCCCGGCCTCCCCCCCTCACTTCTTCTTGGAGAAGAACCGCCTCGGGTCCAGGTAGCTCCTGAGGACCCCGCCCTGCCGGGAGGGGAAGACCCCCTCGCTGGCGTGCCGGACGTCCTCCACCGAGTAGAAGGCATGGGGGTTGAACTCCTTGATGATGCCCACGACGTGGGGGAGGTCCTGCCGCTTGACCACGGTAAAGATGATGGTCACCGGCCCCTGGGCCCCGTCTGCGGCGTGGGTGGTGATCCCATACCCGTCGGCGGCGAGGGCCCCGGCGAGGTCCGTCGAGTCCCGGCCGGTGACCACCCGGACGAGGACCGTCCCGAGGGAGAGCTTCTCCTCCAGGGTGATCCCGACGTAGGTACCGGCGGCGAAGCCGGCGGCATAGGCGATGTAGATGGAGACGTCGTTGATGTCCCGCATCACCTGGCTGATGGCGAGGAGCCAGATGGAGATCTCGAAGAACCCGAGGACAGGGGCGAGGTACCGGTACCCCCGGGAAACGAAGATGACCCGGATGGTCCCCATGGAGACATCGCAGATCCGGGCGAAGAAGATGAGGAGCGGGAGGACGAGGTACGACCAGGCATCCGACGAGAGGAAGGCGACCATGGGACGAGACCCCGCTTCTAGCCGGAGGAGTGTTGGGCCTGCAGATATAAGAGGATGGGGCTCCGGGAAGGCGGAGAGGCGGGACCGGGGCTTCCCGGGGGGACTATCCCGGAGGGGCCACCGCCCCCTTCTTCTTCACGGAGTCGAGGGCCAGCTGCGCCGCCCGCTGCACTCCCGGGTCGGGGTCCTTCACGGCCTCCGCGAGGGCGGCGGCAACCCGGTCACCGCTGAACTGCCCGAGGGCCCAGGCGGCGTTCTTCCGGACATCGGCCTTCGGGTCCGAGAGCGCGGCGAGGAGGGGCTCGACGGCGAGGGGATCGCCGATCTTCCCGAGGGCCCAGGCCGCACCCTGCCGGACCCACTTCCCCCCTTCCTTCAGGGCGGTGATGAGGGGCCCGACGGCCCTCGGGTCCCGGATCTTCCCCAGGGCCTCGGCGGCGATCCAGGAGACGTCCTGGTACGGGTCCCTGAGGGCGGCGATGAGAGCCTCGACGGCCCGGGGGTCCCGCGTCTCGCCGAGGGCCTCGGCCGCCCGCCACCGGACGTTCAGCTCGGGGTGCACCAGCAGGTCGATGAGGTAGGGGACCTCGTCGACCTTCTCCTCCACGGGCTCAGGCGGCGCTGCTGCCCCCTGCCCACCGGGCGGTTCGGGTTCGGCCATGGGTGAAGACCTCTCGTCATCCGCAGTAGGGCATCATCCTTCTCATAGTTTGCGGTTCTCGCGCCGGCCCGTGGAAATTTCGGAAGAGGGGCATTTCGGGACCGAAAGGCTTTATGAACAGCCCTCAAGAGCTCTTCTATAGTACATCAGGGGCCGGATGAGGGGCCCCCGGCACAGGGCTCGCATGAAGCGGTGGTTCGCCAAGTTCCTCGAGGAGTTCGTGGTCATCTTCGGGTACCTCATCGGTCTCTTCATCGCCCTGGGGTTCAGCCCCGAGCCCGTGCCACCGGGAATCCTGAAGGAGTCCCAGGCCTACGTCGCCACCTTCGTACCCGATCCCCTCATCCGGTTCGGCCTCGCCCTCGTACTGCTCCTCCTCCTCTTCCTCGCGGCAAAGAAGGCCTTCATCACCGCCGGGCCGGCGGGCATGTTCGCCATAGCGATGGGCCTCCTCGCCGGGCTCGCGACCCCCGTGGTACCCGAGGTCGGGCTCGGGATGCTCGCCCTCGCCCTCTTCACCGGCTATATCGCGGTCTGGGGCTGGCGGGTCAGGTAGCCGGGGTCAGTCGATCCGGGAGATGACCTCGGGGCTCAGGTCCAGCGCCCGGATGGAATGGGTGAGGGAGCCGAGGGAGATCCGGTCGAGGTCGAGCCGGGCATACTCCGCCAGGTTCCCCGGCCCGATCCCGCCCGAGGCCTCGAGGAGGACCCCGTCCCGGAGGCCCCGGGCCCGGAGCTCCCGGATGGCGTCCCCGACGGCCGGGGAGTCCATGTTGTCGAACATGATGACCCCGGCCCCGGCGCCGGCTGCAGCGACGGCCTCTTCGAGGCTCCCGACCTCGACCTCGACCCGGTCCCGCGGGGCCTTCAGGAGGGCCCTCCTCAGGGCCTCCCCGAGGGAGACGAGCTGCAGGTGGTTGTCCTTGATGAGGATGGCGTCGGAGAGGGTGGCCCGGTGGGCCTCACCACCCCCGATGACGACGGCCTTCTTGTCGAGGGCCCGCATCCCCGGGCAGGTCTTTCTCGTGGCCGCGATCCGGACAGCCGGGTTAACCTTCCCCGCGAGCTCCACCATCTCCCGGGTGGCCGTCGCGATCCCGCTCATCCGGGAAAGGATGTTCAGTGCCGTCCTCTCCACGAGGAGGATCCCCTCTGCGTCACCCTCCAGGGCCATCACGAGGGATCCCGGCCGGCAGGCATCCCCGTCATGGAGGGCCGGGGTGACGGAGATCCCGAAGTGGGAGAAGAGTGCCGAAGCCTCCCCGATACCGGCGATGATCCCCTGTTCCTTCGCCCGGATCCCGGCCCGGCAGCGGCCCAGGGGGGCGAGGGCCGAGGAGGTGAGATCCCCGGAGGGGGCGTCCTCGGCGATGAACCTGAGGAGATCGGCGAGGGGGAGCGGGAGGGGCATCTCAGGTGCCCACCACGAGTGGCTCGTTCAGGTTCTTCAGGAGGGTGAGGATGGAGAGGGCGGCAAGGTAGCTCGTGGCCGGGTTGTCAGGGCTCGGGACGTTTTCCACCCGGATGAAGATCTCGCCGAATTCCCCCTCGGCGATGATCTCATGGATGTTCCGGTCCACGGCCGGGTCGATCCAGATCTCCACGTCCGCCTCGCGCCCGGCCGCGAGTCCCAGGGCCACCGCCACGTTGATGTTCTTCGGGAACTGCCGGATGCAGTCGTTCGCCCTGCCCGAGAAGATCATCATCCGCCGGTCGACCTTGAGGTTCAGGGACTCGGGGCTCTTCGTGGTCCGGAGGAGGAGCCGCTTCAGGGGGGCGATCTGGCCGACCTTCAGGTTGTCGAGGCCGATGATGGCCCCGCTCGGGATGTGGATCCGCCGCCCCTTCTCCCGGGCGAGGGCGGTGATCCGGTCCCGGAAGGGCCGGTCCGCGAGGGCGCCCACCGAGAGGATCACGAGGTCCTTCCCGTGAAGGAGGATCTCCTCCGCATGCTCCCTCACCGCGGCGACGGAGGCTGCCTCGACGATGATATCCAGGTCTGCCTGCACGAAGCCCGCAAAGTCCCGGTAGACCTCTGCACCGCAGAGCCCGGCGACCTCCTCGGCTCTCCCGGGGATCCGGTCATGGAGGGCGGCGATCTTCACCCCCACGTGCTCCTTTGCGATGATGCGCCCCACGTTTCCGCAGCCCAGGAGGCCGACCCTGATCATTACTAACAGGATGGCACCCGGGGTGGTTAAGCGTTATGCTCATGCCGCGCCTGCTCCCGGGAGGCGGGCATCGCGGGCTTCCAATGAGGGGGCCGCATACCGATCCCGTTAAGAAGGCGCCTGCTCCATGACCTGAGCGGTGAGGAGTCCCATGGACGAGATCGAGAGAGGTTTTGACCTGATCTTCGAGCAGCTCGATGCCCTGAACCGGGGGCAGGACGAGAAGGCGAGGCAGATCCTGGAGGGGAAGGCGAGGCTCCTGGAGAGGATGGCAGGAAAGGCGGCCCCCATCGTCGCCCGGGTCGGCCTCTCCATGGTGAACCGGGCGAAGATCGACAGCAAGGGGGAGCCCTACAACGCGGAGTACTACCCGACGAAGATGCTCGTCCTCGGGAAGACCGAGCCGGCCAAGTTCCGGCCGGACGACGTGAACAAGGCCGTGGCAGACCAGTTCTGCGTTCTCTCCGAGGACGGGAAGTTCTATGAGCTCATGTACAGCTCCACCCCCGTTTTCATGGACTCCTACTTAAATCCCCTCGCCCCACAGGAGGTTATCGATATCTACGGCCTCGAGATCATGTTCATGCTCTACCGTGCCATGCGAGACTACCTGGAGGCAGAGCGGGATCTCGTGGATGCCCTCGGGAAGGTCATCGTCTTCGTCTTCGGCGGGGGGGCACTCCCAGCCGGAGAGGGGAAAGAGGGGCTGTAAGCAGCGGGCCCCCAGGACCATCCCTTCCATCCGAAGATGGGAAGGGGGGGCCTGCCGGCGGGGAGCCCGGGGGCCCGTCACTTCCCACCTTACGGTGAGAATAACGGGCCTCGCCATCCCGTCACCTCCCACCTTACGGTGAGAATAACGGGCCTCGCCGGCCCGTTATTTCCATCCGAAGAGAGGAAAGACGGGCTTCAGGAGATCCTCATCGCCCTTCCCGGTCGACGAGATGAGGATGGAACGGGAGAATTTCCGGCCGGAGTCGTTCTCGTAGCTCACGACGGCCTTCGCCTCGGCGATCATGGAGGAGAGGGGGAACTCGTGCCTCCCTTCCACCGGAAGCTCCGGGAGGTCGAACTGGAGGTCCTGGGGGACGAGGGTGATGTGGATCCTCACCGCCCGCTCGTTCCCCTCGTTCCTGAGGACGATCTTCCGGGCGTCCTCCGAGAGCCAGCAGGTCAGCCGTGGGGGGAGGCTGCGTGTCTCGCCCATGATCTGGAAGGCGATGGCGAGGCTGATGACGAGGATGACCGCTATCCCTGCGAGGTAGATGTCGACGAAAACCAAGAGGGCGGCGACGATGAGGCCGCCGGCGAGAATTCCCTTCTGCAGCGTCTCCATGGATACCCCTGCCCTCGTGGATCGGATGGGCCCGATGCGGTTCGAACGCATGACCTCCCGGTTATCAGCCGGGCGCACCACCTGGCTATGCTACGGGCCCGAAGAGGTTGATACCCTGTACTTTAATGCACCCGGGTTTTTATAGGTTATGAATGAAGGGAGAGAGATCTCCCCCGCCGGGAGCCCCCCGGCGGGTATCCGGTGGTTCCCCCATGACGAAACGGTATCTCCTGGGCAATGAGGCCATCGCCCATGCGGCAGTCGAGGCGTCAGTGGACTTCGCGAGCGGCTACCCCGGCACCCCCTCCTCGGAGGTCATCGACATCCTCCGGGTGCAGGAGGAGCGCCCCCTCTACGTGGAGTGGTCGGTGAACGAGAAGGTCGCCTTCGAGAACGCCCTCGCCGCGGCCTGGTGCGGTCTCCGGTCCCTCGTGACCATGAAGCACGTCGGGATGAACGTCGCTGCCGACCCCCTCATGACGAGCGCCTACACGGGGGTGAACGGCGGGTTCGTCATCCTCTGCGCCGACGACCCCTTCGCCCACAGCTCCCAGAACGAGCAGGACACCCGGTGCTATGCCCGGTTCGCCCACCTCCCCTGCCTGGACCCGGCCACCGTCCAGGAGGCCCATGACATGGTCATCGACGCCTTCGCCCTCTCGGAGGATCTCGGCCTCCCCGTGATCTTCCGGCCCACGACCCGGGTCTGCCACTCCCGGAGCGACGTGGATATCGGGGAGGCCGCCACCGGCTCCCGGAAGGGACAGTTTCCCCGGGATCCGAAGCGGTTCGTCCTCATCCCCGGCCATGCCCGTCCCCTCCACAAGGCCCTTATCGGAAAGCAGCCGGGGGTGGTGAAGACCCTCGCCGGAAGGAACTACAACCGGTTCGCGAGGAAGGGTGAGCGGGCGGTCATCTCCGGCGGGATCGCGGTGACCTACGTCGAGGAGCTCCTCCCCGGCGGGGTCTCCCTCGGCCGGATCGGCGCGTACCCGGTGGACCGGGAGGCGCTCCGGGCCTTCGTCTCGGGCCACCGGGACGTCCTCGTCGTCGAGGAAGGGGAGCCCGTCATCGAGGAGCTCGTCCGGCAGGTTGCCGGCACGGTACCGGTCTCGGGGAAGATGGACGGGATCGTCCCCCGGGAGGGGGAGCTCTCCACCGCCGCGGTGGCTGCCATCCTCGGGGCGAAGGGACTCCTCCCGGGGCCCGCGGTGGCCGCCCCCGTGCCGGTGCCGGACGTGCCCATGCGGCCGCCCATCATGTGTGCCGGGTGCATGCACCGGCCCACCTTCCATGCCATCAAGAAGGTCTGGCGGGACGCCGTGTACCCGAGCGACATCGGCTGCTACACCCTCGGGCTCCAGCTCGGGGTGGTGGACACCACCATCTGCATGGGCTCGGCGCCGTCCCTCGGGAGCGGGATCAACCATGCCGGGGAGGAGCGCGATGTCGTGGCCACCATCGGGGATTCCACCTTTCTCCACTCGGGGATCCCGGGGCTCCTGAACGCCGTGTACAACGGCGCGGAGATGACCCTCGTTATCCTGGACAACCGGACCACGGGGATGACCGGCCACCAGCCGAACCCCGTCTCCGGGATGACCGCCATGGGGGAGGTGCGGGCGCCGGTCTCCCTCGAGGCCATCTGCCGGGCCTGCGGGGTCTCCTTCGTGGAGACCGTCTCCCCGTACGACCTCCCCTCCACCGTCGAGGTGATGAAGGCGGCGAAGGCCCAGAAGGGGGTGAAGGTGGTCATCGCGAAGCAGCCCTGCGTCATCACCGCGCGGAGGGCGGGGGTGAGGCGGACGGCCTATGCCGTGGACCGGGACGCCTGCACCGTCTGCGGGACCTGCATCCGGTTCGGGTGCCCGGCCATCGAGATGGTGGACGAGCGGGCCTCCATCGGCGAGCTCTGCTCCGGCTGCGGGGTCTGCGCGCAGATCTGCCCGTCCGGGGCCATCGGCCCGAAGGAGAAGGAGCCGAAGGCGGAGGGGAAGGCATGACCGGGTCCTACGACCTCCTCATCGCCGGTGTCGGCGGGCAGGGGGTGATCCTCGCCTCCAATGTCATCGGGGAGGCCTGCCTCATCGAGGGCAGGCAGGTGAAGGCCGCCGAGACCCATGGCATGGCCCAGCGCGGGGGCTCGGTGGAGTGCCACATCCGGATCGACGGCCGCTACGGCCCCCTCGTCCCGCCCGGGAAGGCCGATCTCCTCATGGCCTTCGAGCTCATCGAGGCCCTCCGGTACCGGCACTACCTGAAGCCGTCCGGGAGGCTCGTGGCCAACCGGCTCATCCTCGTCCCCACGTCGGTGTACATGCAGAATCTCGAGGCGCCGACGGAGGAGAAGATCCTCGCCCAGCTCGCCGACCTCTC
>JAJRCS010000129.1 GCA_028678815.1 Methanomicrobiales archaeon
CGGTCTCCCCCGAGGGAGATGCCGACGCCGTTCACCTCTGCCCCCACGGCCGTGCTCCACACGAGATTCCCGTCCCTCCCGAGGAGGTGGACCTTGCCGTCGATGCCCCCTGTTGCGACACGGGGCCCGTCCGGTGCGACGGCAACCGAGGTCATGCTCAGGCCCTGGGGATAGGTCCAGAGGAGCCCACCCTTCCCGTCGAGGGCAAAGGTCAGCAGTTCGTCGGAGATGGCGGCCACGAGGGAGCTGTCGGGGGTCATGGCGACCCCGCTGATACTCTTCCCTGCCGTATAGGTCCAGAGGGGGGTCTCTCCCGGGGATGTTCCCTGGGCCTGGGCCGGGAGGGCAAGGGTGGAGAGGACGAGGAGGACCACGAGGGCCGGGCAGAGCCACCCTGCTATGTTCCCCCGGTCCGGAGGGTTCATCATCGGTGCATCCCTTCCCATGGCTGCCATATGTCCGGGGTATCCAGTTTCCCGTATTTATGCGTATCCCAGGCCGACGTCTGGTGACGTCGGGCCCGGCCGGAATGAAAGCATTTTATCGTCCCCCCCGGATGCTTAGGGGGAGACCCGGCCGGGATCGCGCTCCCGTGCGCTGGTTCTCCCGGGATGGTGGATGGCGTGCAGTACACCCCGGCCCGCATGGGCAGGATCTTCGTGGCGCGGGTGGATCACGGTGAGGATCTCCTCGACGCGATGCGGGAGATCCTGGTGAGGGAAGGGGTCTCCCACGCGGTGATGCTCTTCCTCGGGGCGCTCAGGGAGGGCGCCATCGTGACCGGGCCCGAGGAGCCGGTCGTACCCCCCGTCCCCCACTTCGTGCACTTCGGGGGCGGGTGGGAGGTGGTGGGGATGG
Organism: Methanomicrobiales archaeon; assembly: GCA_028678815.1. Taxonomy (GTDB): domain Archaea; phylum Halobacteriota; class Methanomicrobia; order Methanomicrobiales; family JACTUA01; genus JACTUA01. The sequence continues at coordinate 859 of JAJRCS010000129.1, forward strand.
CGACCGCGTACCCGGGCGAGGACGGGCCGGCCATCCATATCCACGGGTCGGCCGGCCGGGGGGACCGGGCCCTCACGGGATGCATCCGGGGCAGGGGAGAGACCTACCTCGTGGCAGAGGTGGTGATCTTCGAGCTCACGGACCTCCCCGTCCGGAGGACCCGGGACGCGAAGACCGGCCTCGTCCTGCCCGACTTCGGCGGGTGAGGCGGGGCGCGGGAAGGGGGGCCCGCCATCGCGACGGCCCCTCCCGGCCCGATTTTACATAGCTGTATTAATATAATTATTGTACGAATAGAAAATAATTTCAGGTTGATACATCATCTGGGTATCCAGGAAAGTTTTTTTATTGAAAAGTGGCAAGCGATTAACTTTAAAAAGAGAAATAATTATATACAAAGAAGTGAAATTGTTCTCCTGATCACACGGGAATTCCCATCCACCGGGGATCGCAGCCGGTCCTGCACCGCTAGCCGCCGGAAGGAGAGCCGGCCCGGGGCGGGGTTCACCCCGCGGGGCAGGGGCAGGCCGGAAGAAGGGGGGAACGGAGAGAGGAAGGAAGATGAAGAGCGCACTTTCAGCATGGATGGTATGCCTGATCTGCCTCTCCGGCTTCGCGATAGCCGCCGCCGCGAACGGGGAGGTCAACGTCGATCCGGGTGCCATCACGGGCACCCTTCCGGGCGGCGGGACGCAGAATGCCATCATCACGGTGACGCTCCCGGAGAGCGTGCCCCGGGGGGACGTGGTCTTCTCCTTCGACACCACGGGGAGCATGGGGGGCATCCTGGATGCCATGAAGAATCAGGGAAAGGAGGTCATGGAGGAGATCCGGGTGGCCATCCCCGACTCCCGGTTCGGGGCGATCTCCTTCATGGACTATCCCTACGCCTACCTGGGCTACCACGGGTACACCTGCCCGACCGGGGCCTGTATCTACGGGGAGCCCTCCTACGGGGACTATGCCTACCGGGTTGACCAGGACCTCACCGATGATATCCTCTCCGCCTTCACCGCCATCGACCAGATCCCCAAGGGGAGCGGGGGCGACTGGCCGCAGGACTACACCCGGGTCATCTACGAATCCCAGTTCCTCTCCTGGAGGACGGATGCGAAGAAGATCTACGTCATCTTCGGCGACGCGCCCCCCCATGCCGCACCGAGCGGGTTCACCCTCATGAAACCCTGGGAGACCGACTCGCCCGAGAAGCTCTTCGTCCGGACCGAGGCGCCCTACGGTGGGGATCCCGGGAGGGACGAAGAGGCGGATACCGCGGATGACCTCGATTACGGGCCCGTGGTCCAGGATATCGCGGCCCAGCACATCATCATCGTGGCCGTGTACTGCCCGTACAACGGGATGCTCGACGAGGGGCACCGCGATGCCGAGAATAACTTCCGGTACCTGGCATACATGACGGACGGGGCCTTCCTGGTGAGCGATCCGAATGACGATCCCTCCATCATCGCATCCCAGATCGTCTCGATGATCCAGGAGATGGCCAAGCAGAACATCAGGGAGCTTACCCTCGGGGTCAGGGAGGAAGGGTACCGGGAATGGGTCAGCTCTCCCGACAGCTACACCGATGTCCCCTGGCCCGCGACCCGGACCTTCGCTGCCGCCATCACCCCGCCCACGGGGACGGAGGACGGGGACTACTCCTTCACCATCGAAGTGACCGGGGACGGGGTCGTGCTCGGGACCGTGCCGGTCACCCTCACGGTGATCGGCGGGCAGGTCGTGGAACCGGTGATGGTCTCCCTCGACCTGAAGCCCGGCTCCTGCCCGAACTCCTTCAATCCGAAGGAGAAGGGGGTCCTCCCCGCGGCCATCCTGGGCAGCAGGGAGCTGAAGGTCACGGACATCGATCCCCAGAGCCTCGTCCTCACGAGGGAGGGGGGGACCGTGGGGGTGACGCCCCTCCGGACATCCCTCGAGGATGTCGCATCCCCGTCTGATAAGACCTGCTTCTGCGGGATACAGTCAGGAAAGGAGGACCGGAAGAAGGACCTCACCCTGAAGTTCGACTCGGAGGAGCTGGTGAAGACCCTCGGGATCACGAAGGACGAGAGGTGCATCAGGCTGACCGTCACCGGGGTCCTCAGGAGCAGCGATCCGGCCGTGGACGGGACACCCATCACGGGCACGGATTCCCTGAGGGTGCTCAACACTGGCCAGGGTTCCTGCGGGAAAGGGGATGAGGAGGAGGATGGATCCTGCGACCACGGGAAGGACGGGGACTCCAACGGGGACGGCGGATGCGACCAGGACAAGGACAATTCCGACGACGGGGACCACCGGGACGGGAGGGACGGGGACTCCCACGGGGACGGCGGGAACGGGAAGAATAAGGACGACCGGAACAGCGGGGACCACCGGGACGGGAAGGACTCATCGACCGACAGGGGCCGGGACTGAAGGATAAGGGGGGGCGATCACCCCCTCATGGTTCCTGCCACCTCACCGTTCTCTTTCTTCCTTTTTGTGATACCGGCTCTCCTCTTCACTCAGGGATGCAGTACCCGAGGGCATCCGCGATATCCGGGACCAGCTTGCAGGTATAGCCTGCCGGGCACCCGAACCCCGCTATCCCGCCGCACTCGCAGAGCGCCTCGCACATAGCGGGGCAGGCCACGCCCTCCTTCCCGAAGTTATCCAGCTGGCACCGGCTCCCGCACTCGTTCCAGTGCCCCCGTGCAGCCCTGCAGCTCTCTTCCGTGAGGAGCGGCGGGATCTCCTCCACGAAGGTCGGTCCGCCCGGGACGCGGCACTGCCTCGGGTAGCTCTCCATCACGGGGTAGCCTGCCGCTGCGCATTCCTCGAAGTTCCGGATCTGCTGTATACACCGGGTCCCGTCGAAGCACCTCCCCTCCGGGCAGGTACAGGTCTTCACGGCATGGCTGTTCTCCGCCGAACACCCGCAGGCCCCGATCAAGCAGCTGCTGGGGAAATCCCCCGAGGAGAGGCAGCAGACGCCCTTCCCGATGGTCCCACCGGAGGCGATGCATCCCGCCTCTGCCCCGCTCACCACCCCGCCTCCCCCCATGGGGGCGAGGAGGAGGACTATACCGGCAACGATGATGCAAAGCACCACCAGGAGCCCGATGACCCAGGCAAGAATCCTGTCCATATCCATCACCGCATGAGAGTGGTGCAAAGGGTTCATATGTATTTCGCAGGTTTCGGGCCGGCCTATTCCGCTCCACACGGGAGGGGACCGGGTTCTCCCCCTGGCCGTCAACACCTCCTTATGCCCTTCACGGCAGCCTGTACCTGATCGGCATACTCCTCACGGGTATCGAGGAGCAGCAGGATATTCCTGTCATCAGCATCATAGATGCCCAGCCGGTACCCGTCATCCGGGATGCCGGGCATGAGCCCGAACTTCTCCAGCAGGCGGCGGATGATGTTCCCTGCATGCGCGTCAGGAACTGCGAAGATCACCCTGATACGCTTCCCGCCGGCTCTGTACTCCGTGGCCGTGACCTCGGGGACCTCCTTCAGGGCATCCGCGATATCCCG
>JAJRCS010000139.1 GCA_028678815.1 Methanomicrobiales archaeon
ATCAGCTGCTGGAGGCCGGTCCGGAACCGCTGGGCATAGGTGTAGATACCGATGGCGCCGGTCGGGATCTCCTTGAACCGGTTGCCGTACTTCGCCTTCAATTCCTCGTAGGAGACAAAGATCTCCTCCGCCGACTTCCCGTACTTGGAGACGGTGTTGGGCAGGTTGCCCTCCTTCAGCCATACGCCGATGTTCTTCCCCACCATGCCGGGGATCATGAGGCCCCGTCCCATGCAGACCGCCTTCACGTACGGGGAACCCATGGCGATGGCCTTGAAGACGCCGTCCTCGGAGGAGAACCCGCCGGCCATGGCGATGTCGGGAACGCGCTTCCCCTTTTTCTCCAGCTTCCGCGCAAAGTCGTAGGCCATGGCCTGCAGGTAGAAGGTGGGGATACCCCACTCGTTCATCATAGGCCAGGGGCTCATGCCGGTGCCGCCCGGGGCACCGTCGATGGTGAGCAGGTCGATCTTCGCCTCGGAGCCAAAGCGCATGGCCATGGCCAGTTCCACGGCAGAGTAGGCGCCGGTCTTCAGGGTCACCCGCGAAAAGCCCAGGTCCCGGAGCCGGTCCACCTCTTCCAGGAGGCCCTCGCCGCTGACAAAGCCCAGCCGGGAGTGGCGCTCGAACTCCTTGATAGCGCCGGCCCGGAAGGCCTTCTGGACGTCGGGGAGGGTGGGATCCGGGAGGACGATGTAGCCCCGCTTCTTCAGCTCGATGGCCCGCTCCAGGGTCTTCACCTTGATCTCCCCGCCGATGCACTTCGCGCCCTGGCCCCACTTCAGCTCGATGGTGTCCAGGTTGTGCTTCGAGGAGACGTACTCCGCCGTCCCGAGCCGGGTGTCCTCGACGTTCATCTGGACGAGGATCTCCCCGTACCCCTCGTGGAACTTCCGGTAGGTCTCGATCCGCCGGTCCATCTCGGGGGACTTCTTCACCTTCCCCGAGCTGTCGAGGACGAGGTCCGGGTCCACCCCGCAGACGTTCTCGCCGCAGACGAGGGTGATGCCGGAGATGGCGGCCCCGACGGCGAAGTGCTCCCAGTTCTTCCGGGCGATCTCAGTAGACCCGAGGGCGCCGGTGAAGATGGGTACCCGGAGCTTCACCTTCTTGTCCCAGCCATAAGAGGTCTCGGTGTCCACCGAGTAGAAGACCGCGGTATCGGGACCGATGTCCGTCCCCTTCGGGAGGCCCTTTGCACCCTGGGCATATCCCTGGATGTTCAGGTGCGAGTAGTCGATGGGATAGTCCTTGTCAGCCCCTGCGGTGATCTCGCCGAAGGGCCCGGGGTAGAGCACCTCGCGCCCGCGGAAGCTGGAGAGCCAGATGTCGCACTGTCCCTTGCAGCCGTCCAGGCAGCGGGTGCAGATGCCGGACATAGGAGCCACGTTCCGGGACCGGTTCGAGGTGCCCACCGCCTCGTTCGCGTTTGGTCGCCTTAAGTTCATGCGAACACGGTTTCTTTCTGGCTCTCAAAAAGTTTTCGAAATGGATCGTAGTTTCTGTCCCGCCCTCGCCCCTGGCGAAGGGAGAAAGAGGAGGCCAACCTGCCGCATCGGCAACGGGAAGAGGCCCCCGTGATCTCCGGGTATAACGGATTTGTGGTCGGACATAATCCTCTAATATCCCAAGCCGCGTATCTCCGGTTATGCACTGGAGGACAGCCCTTATTGCTCTCGTCCTGGTTCTCGCCGCCGCCCTCATGGCAGGCTGCACCGGGACCACCCCGGGGCCGGGACCCACCCCGACGCCCGGCGTCACCGTGACCCAGACCTCTCCGCCGCAGACCACTGCCACGACAGCCCCCTCGGGCGACTGCATCCAGCCGAGCCCGACGGTGACCGTCGATCCCCGCTTCGTGGTCGGGGTGGAGGTCATCCGGGACCCGGTCTCGCTGAACAAGAAGATCACCGTCACCTTCCAGGGCGGGAAGGGACAGTACCTCACCCAGAGGGTGGACGCGACCATCACCCGCGAGGACTGCACGACCGAGACGAAGTCCATCACCCGCCCGGAGTCCGGGTCCATCGTGGCAGGGAGCTCGGTGACCTTCAATGGCTCCAACCGCGACCGGATGGTCGTGGTGGTCACCATCAACGGGGTCCCCTATAAGATCATCGACGATGTGTACCAGTTCCAGACGAGGCCATAACATCGCCCCGTCCTTTTTTCCGGCTGCTCCCTTCTCCCTCCAGGCAGGGATCCGGTTCGCCGGGATCTCATCCCCCGGCCTCGTCCCCTTCCGGTGCCTCCTCCTCTTCCCGTTCCCCTTCCTCCTGCCCGGAGGGGGTCTCCTCTCCCTTCTCCGGGAGGGTCCCGGGAGTCCCGCCGGCCCCCTTGTAGGGGATGAGGCCGGCTCTCCCCCTCGGGCCGCCCGGCGCCGGGGGGGCCCCCGTGACCGGCCCGGCAAAGACGATCTTCCCGGGGGCGCCCCCGGGCCGCTCCTCCGGGCCCGGCTTCCCGGCCGGGGATCCCACCTCCCGGGCGAACCCGGCGAGGCGCCGGAGGGCCGATCCCCGGGGGCTCTCGTCCGACTCCCGGGCAGACCCCACGGCGAACTCCCGGCAGGCGAGGAGGGCAAGGAAGGGGAGCATGAGGATCCAGTAGTGGAGGTACTGCCGGATCAGGAGGGTCAGGAGGAAGAAGATGATGGCGAGGCCGAAGGCGACCTCGTCGTCGGTCCGGAGGCCCCTCCTCCAGACACTCGTCCCGGCGAAGAGGAGGGTGGGGAGGACCATGACGAGCGATGCGAGGAGGTTTGCGGTGAAGGCGAGGACGTTGTCCGGCTGGTACGCCGGCACCTCGACGAGGTGCCCGGCGAGGTAGGAGGGGGCGATACCGAAGGTCCAGTTGATGGCGCTCCGCGTTGCCTCGGGTCCGTACCAGAGGTAGAGGGCCCCGAAGACGCAGGCAAAGACCGCGATGGCGGCGGCGAGGAACTCGAGGTACCTGCCGGTGCGCCCGCTGCCCTTCACCCGGGCGAGGAAGAGGAGGGCCGGGATGGCGAGGAAGGCGTACTGCTTGAATCCCATGGCAAGGCCGAGGCAGAGGCCGCTCGCCCCGAAGTGGTCCTCCCGGGCGAGCATGAAGGCGACGATGAGGAAGAGGACGGCGAACTGCTCGGAGAAGAGGAAGTAGCCCTGGACAAAGACCGCGGCCACGAGGAAGAGGAGCCCGGCCGAGAACCCCGAGATGTTGCCATAATCGCTCCTCCCGATCCAGTAGATGAGGATGGCGCAGAGGACGTTCACGCCGGACATGACGATGATGTCCACGCTCCCCGCGGGGGCGAGGAGGTCCATCGCCGAGACCATGAAGAAGAGGAGGGGGGGCTTCGGGTCCACGAAGTCGATGTACGGCCTGAACCCCCCGATGATCACCTCGGCCATGGCATGGAACCGGTCGGCATCGAAGGTGAGCCAGGCCGAGCCGCTCCCGCTCACGAGGTACATGAGGACGGCGATGAGGGCCGCCACCCCGGAGTAGCAGACGAGGACGACGGCCAGGTCCACCAGGGCCCGGCGCTCTACTGTTGGTTTATCACCCGCCATCGCAGGAGCACCCCCTCATCAAGCTCAGATACCTCCATCAGACTCAGGTGGAGAAAGGCGTTTTCATCGGGAAATCCCCGCCCGTCCACCGGGGTCGGGGCCTCCCTCCCCCCGATGACCAGGTTCCCGACAAAGGTGTAGAACTCGTCCACGAGGCCGTGGGCAAAGAGGGAAGCCACGAGCGAGCCCCCCCCTTCCACCATGAGCCTCCCGATCCCCCGGTCATAAAGCCGGGCCATGAGGAGGGGGAGATCCACCTCCCCTCTCCCGGCGGCGATGACCGTGGCGAGGCCCGGGTAGCGTGCGGCCGCCTCGTCCGCTGCCCCTTCCGATACCGCGATGATCCGCTCCCCGCCCCCCGTGTGGAGGATATCTGCACCCGGTGGAGTCCTGCCCCGGCTGTCCACCACTATCCTCACCGGGTTTTCAGGTTTCCCTGCCTTGACCCGTTCCCTCTTCAGGTCAGCGGACTTCACGGTAAGGGAGGGATTATCGGCGAGGACCGTCCCGATCCCCACCATCACGGCATCACTCCCGGCCTTGAGCCGGTCGACCCGGTCCCGGTCTTCCTGCCCGCTGATCCGGACCTGCCTCCGCTTCACCGAGGAGATCTTCCCGTCGGCGCTCATGGCCATGTTCACGACGATGAA
>JAJRCS010000199.1 GCA_028678815.1 Methanomicrobiales archaeon
ACCCTCGGGCTCATCGCCGAGTCGTACGTGACCGCCCTCGTCGCCGGCACCCTCTTCCTCATCATCCTCCAGTCCATCATGTCCATCATCAGCGGCGAGGTGAGCCCCATGTTCCTCTACGTGGTCATCTACCTCATCGTGCCCTTCGGGAGCATCATGTTCGTCATCCTCATCAGCTCCATGACACCGGAGGTGTGAGATGGGCTTCAGGGAGGTCATGGACAATTTCCTGAACCGGTCCAGCTACAAGCAGGAGAATGTCCCCGGGTACGTCCTCGATGACTTCGAGAAGTCCCAGACAGAGATCACCGAGAAGATCGCCCACCAGAAGAAGGTCCAGGAGGGCATCGGGAAGTTCCTCAAGCACCCCCTCACCGTCATCCGGGAGAAGCCGACGAACGTCCTCTACATCAGCGTCCCCGTGGCCATCTTCTTCTTTGTCGTCGGGCTCGGCCTCATTGTTACCAACTACGGGCTCCTGTCCATCATCCAGGGGACCCTCGTGGATGATATCCTCGTCTGGGCCACCCTCATCGCCGCCGCGCCCCTCGCCGCCATCCACTACACCGAGACGAAGAGGGTGTACAGCCTCGAGTCGGCCCTCCCGAACTTCTTCCGGGACGTGGCGGGCATGAACGACAGCGGCATGACCCTCCCGAATGCCATCAACAACGTGGCCCAGGGAGAGTACGGGGCCCTCACCGACTACATCCGGAGGCTGAACGCCGAGATGTCCTGGTCGGTCCCCTTCGTGGAGGCCCTCTACCGGTTCGGGCAGCGGGTCGGGACCCCCCTCGCCATCCGGTCCGTGGACCTCATCGGGAAGGCCTCCCGGGCCGGGGGCGACGTGAGCGAGGTCCTCCGGGCCGCCGCGAACGACACCTACGAGTTCTTCAACCTGAAGATGGAGCGGAAGAACAACATGCTCATCTACATGGTCATCGTCCTCGTCTCCTTCTTCGTCTTCCTCTTCGTCATCGCCATCCTCGAGTCCACCTTCCTCACCACCATGGCCGAGGCGGGCACGAAGGTGGCCACGACCGGGGCGAGGGGCTTCATGGGGAAGGTGAACATCGAGTTCTACAAGCGGCTCTTCTCCCACGCGGCCATGATCCAGGGGTTCTTCTCGGGCCTCGTCGCCGGCCAGATGGGTGAAGGGGATGTCGTCGCCGGGCTCAAGTACTCCTGCATCATGCTCCTCATCGCCTGGATGACCTTCCGGTTCTTCATCTGAAGAACGTATACATATCCCTCTTTTTTTTATCCCGGGTGGCTGGCGCAGGAGCAGTTTTTATCCGCGCTCTCCAGATCGCCGGGACAGGCCGATCCACACCGGATCGGTTTCATATGGGTGAAGCAGCAGAGGTTCCTGGGATTCGTCATCGTCGTTGTCCTGCTCCCGGGGGCTACCGGTCGCACCCCGCTCCTTCGGTAGGCGGAATGAATCAGGGAAAGAAAAAAAGATCCGCTTTTCAGTTTCAGCTGATATTATCGAGGTTGAACCCCTTCTGGGCGAGGAGCTCCTTCACCCTCTCGAGGTGGTTCCCCTGGAGCTCGATGGAGGAGTCCTTCACCGTGCCCCCGCACGCGAGCTTCCCCTTGAGGAACTTGGTCAGGTCGCCGAGGTCGATGTCGCCGGGATCGATCCCCTCGATGACCGTGACCTCCTTCCCGTACCGCCGCTTGTTGATCTTCACGGTGATCCGTTGCTGTTCCTTTGCTACCTCCTCACAGATGCATAATTCCTTTGGAAGCCCGCAGGTCGGACATATCCCACCATTCATTACCATTTATGTTCAAATTCTCCTTATTTATTTCTTGGCATGATTCCTTGCCCACGGTTCACTCATCCACCCTGCAGACCTCGCAGCCGCGGGAGAGGACCTGGTCGGGCTTGCTGTTGTACCGGTACACGGTGATGCCCTTGCACCCGAGGGACCGGGCGAGCTCGTAGATACGGGCGATGTCCCCGGGTGTCGCGTCCTCGGGGAGGTTCACGGTCTTGCTCACGGCGTTGTCCACGTGCTTCTGGAAGGCGGCCTGCATCCGGACATGGTGCTCCGGGGAGATCTCGGGGGCAGTCCGGAAGAGGTCCTTCAGCTCGTCGGGGATGTGCAGGCCCTTCGCCGACCCCTCCGACATGGCCCGGTGGACGATCTCGGAGGAACGGGGGAGCCGGGAGACCGCCTGGACGAAGAGCCCGTTCACCATGTTCACGGTCTTCCCCGCCATCTGCCGCCGGAAGGCGAGGGCGAAGAGGGGCTCGATCCCGGAGGAGGTGTCGGCGATGATGTGGAGGGAGCCGGTCGGGGCGATGGTGGTCACCGTGGAGTTCCGCATCGCGCCGGTATAGGTGCTCTTCCCGATGGCAGGGAAGGACCCTTTCTCTTCCCCGAGTTCCTCCGACCGCTCGTGCCCCACCTCCTGGATGAGGGCCATCACCCGTTCCGCGAACCGGAGGGCCTCCCCCGACTCGTACGGGATGCCGAGGAGGATGAGGGCATCGGCAAAGCCCATGATCCCGAGGCCGATCTTCCTCGTGGCGAGGTTCATCTCCTGGATCTCGGGGATGGGGAACCGGTTCACGCCGATGATGGCGTCCAGGAAGTCCACGCCGGTCCGCACGAGGCCCGCGAGCATCTCCTCGTCGAGCTCCCTCCTCTTCACGCACTTTGCCAGGTTGATGGACCCGAGGTTGCAGCTCTCGTACGGGAGGAGGGGCTGCTCCCCGCAGGGGTTCGTCGCCTCGATGGGCCCCAGGCCGGGGAGGGTGGAGAGCCGGTTGATCTCGTCGAGGAAGAGGACCCCGGGATCGCCGGTCGCCCAGGCGTTCACGGCGATCTCCTCCCAGAGGTCCCGGGCCGCGAGTTCGCCCTGCACGTTCCCGTCCCGGGGGTTCACGAGGGGGATCTCCTTCCCGGTCCGGAGGGCATCGAAGAAGGAGGCGTCGAGGCCCACGGAGATATTGAAGTTCCGGAGGCCGCCGGCTGACTTTGATGCGACAAACTCCC
>JAJRCS010000030.1 GCA_028678815.1 Methanomicrobiales archaeon
GGGGAATCACCGCGGGAGAGGGAGATGTGCCTCTCGGGTGGCGGGATGGCGATGCCCTGGCCCGCGAGCGCCTTCTGGATCCCTTCCAGGACCAGGGTCTTGGCATCGGTGTAGGCCCGGGACGGCGTCCAGAAGTACACGGTGAGGAGAACCCGGCCGTCGGCGACGGAGGTGACGTTCACCTCCGGCACGGGCCGGACGAGGGCGTAGGGGGAGGCCTCGAGGACCCCGAGGATGATCTCCCTCACCCTCGCCGTCTCCTCGCCGTACCCCACCCCGAGGGAGTACTCCACCCGCCGGGCCGGGTGCGCGACGTAGTTCGTGATGTTGCTCGTGAAGACCTCCTGGTTCGGGACCCGGGTGTAGACCCCGTCATGGGTGCGGACGAGGGTCGAGAGGATCCGGACGTCCTCCACGTACCCGCTCAGGTTCCCGATGAGGACCTCGTCGCCCACGGCGATGGGCCGTTCGGCGATGAGGAAAATCCCCGAGATGAGATTTCCCACCACCGACTGGCTGGCGATACCGATGACGATACCGATGACCCCCCCGGCGATGAGGAGCCCGGAGAGGTCGATCTGGAGCTGGGAGAAGATGATGAACAGGGCAGCGACCACCACGGCCCAGTAGAGGATCTTGATGATGATCTCCAGGTCCCGGCCATGGACCCTCCCTGCCATGGCCCGCTTCAGGTTGATGGAGATGAGCTGGGCAATGATGAGAGTGACGATGATGGTTCCGGCTATGACGATAAGGTCCCAGAGGGAGATATTTCCGATGACCTCGGTCCCGAGGCTCATGAGAGGCCCCCGTCCATGAGGAAGCCCTTCCGCTCCATACCCGGCAGGTGCGAGGCGGTGTCGAGCCGGAGGATCCTCCTCGCCGTGAAGAAGTCATGGGCCCGGGTCATCCCGCTCTGGAGAGGCCGGTCCAGGCCTGTTACGTCGGCAACCCCGCGGGCATGGATCCGCATCATGGCCACGAGGCCGGCGAACTCCGAGGAGTAGAGGTGCATCTCCTTACTGTCCAGGACCACCCGGGAGACCTTCGTCCACTCGGCGAGCTGGTTCCGGACCGTCAGCCTGAGCACCCCATCCCGGGCCTCGTCCACGGCCGGTATCTCCCGGTGGCGGTCGCTCCTCCCGAACCGGGTGATGACGCCCCGCCGGGTGGTCCCGTAGAGGGAGAACTTGGGCCTGCCCAGGGAGAAGGCATCGATGATCTCGGTGTCCCGGAGCCCCTCGACGAAGACCCCGACCTCTACGGGGAAGGTGAGGAAGACAGTCTCCGTGGCCCCCGGCTCGATGATGAGGGCGGGGAACTCGATCTCCAGGTGCCCCGCGGTCTCGGTTCCCGTGTAGAAGGGCTCCACGGGGTGGACGAGGAGCCGGTTCATGCCCGCGGAGATGGCCTTCTCCACCCGCTCACCGGCGAGGTCCCTCCGGTACTGGTAGTGCCCCTCCTTCATCTCGACGGAGAGGGAGAGGTCGTCCTTCCCGAAGCTGTACGGGGGCGGGAACTCTCCAAACACAAAGAGAGCTTCAGGTGAGAAAGAGAAATACCTTCTCTACCATTGGAACCGGTCCCGGTGCCCTGTTCCCCGGCCGGAGATCAGGGGGTCACCCCGGCCCCCTTCCTGTCGCCTCCTCCACGCACTCTGCCCTGGTGCCAATCCTCGCCAGGGCCCCGCACATGGAGGGGACGTAGGCGAAGGCCTTGCCGCTGTCCACCATCACGGAGGAGAACCGGTCCATCATGGGGGAGACCACCATGCAGGTGTCGGCATAGACCCGGGCGCCCGAGGCCTCGATGGCCTCCACGAGGGATTGGTTCGCCTCCCTGAGGTGCCGGGAGGTGAAGATGAAGAGGGGCTTCCTCACCCGCTTGCCCCTGAGGAGCCGGGCGATCTCCCCGAGCTCCCCCGCAGAGCAGTGGGGGCAGCCCATGGCCACCGCCTCCACCGGCATCTCCTCCAGGAGCCCCGCGACCTCGCCGGCGGTGATGGTGTGCTCCTCCAGGGTGCCGGCCAGGGGAAGGTAGCGGCCGGCCTCGGGGGTGATGCCCCCGACATGGAAGAGGGCGACCGCCCCGCTCGCGGCCATGGCGGCCCCCATGGCCTTCAGGTCGTCGGGGCCGGGCCGGATACCGTGGAAGAAGGGGACCCGGTTCCCGGCGATCTTCCCCGCGAGGAACCCGAGGGCGCCGTAGTGGCCCCCCGGGCCCCCGCCACCGAACCCCTCGGCCCGGATGGCGAGCTGCGGCGCCCGGTGCTCGTCCAGGTGAAGCCCGTAGCAGGGCGTCTTCCCGATGATGGCGGCGGCGAGGGCCCCCGGCCCCCCCTCCCGGTTCGTCCGGGCCCCGATGGCCGAGTTCGCGTACGCCACCGCCGAGGACTCGGCCCAGGCGAGATGCTCCCCGAACCGGACCGGGAGGATCTCGTACGGGGTGCAGGTGCACTCGAGCCGGACCCCGAGGCGCTGGTACACCGCGAGGACCTTCTCCTGGTTCCCTGCAAAGTCCGGCGGGATGCCGGCCTCCCGCCACCGCTCCCGGTCCATGCCCACCGGGTTCAGGATGGTGGGGACCGAGACCTTCGCGTCCAGGCTCGCGAGCCACTCGAGGCCCCACCGGCCGATGGTCTTGTACGAGGCGCCGCTCACCTGGGCGGAGGCCACGGGGACGAGCCGGGAGGCAGAGAATACCCGGCCGAGCCCGACGAGGAGCTCCATCATCCGCTGCCGGGTCCCGCCCTCCTCCCCCTGGAGGATCCTCTCCTCTTCCCGGGTGAGCTCCATTCCCTAGGACCACCCGGCCCGCCGGAACCGGTCCTCCTCGCCCATCACCATGGTCGCGTCCACCCCGACCTTCACGTTCGTGCCGTCCTCTGCCTGGCAGGGGTCGAGGGAGGAGCCCCGGGCGCCGGTGATGACGAGGATGTCCCGGTCGCCCCGGACCCTCGTCGCCACCGCGTACTCCACGTCGTGCATATCGAAGGGGTCGATGTCCTCGTCCACGATCACGACGTGCTTCAGGGAGGTGTGGGCGGCGAAGGCCGCGAGGATGGCGTTCTTCCCGTCCCCCTGGGTGGCCTTGCTCACCTGGATGACGGCATGGAGGTACCCGCACCCTCCCGCGGTGAGGTGGACGTTCCGGACCTTCGTGACAGCGGAGACGGCCCTGTAGATGACGGGCTCATAGGGGACGCCCATGAGCATCTTGTGCTCGTTCCCGCCGGGGAGGATGCTCGCATAGATGGTGTCCTCATGCACCTGCATCCCCGTGAACTCGATGACCGGCTCCTGCCGGATCTCGTCGTAGGTGCCGGTGATGTCCACGAAGGGTCCCTCCGCCGCCCGCTCTGCCCCGATGAACCCCTCGAGGATGATCTCTGCCTCGGGGACGAGGACGCCGTTCCCGCACCGGGAGACCCGTATACCGCCGCCCAGGAGCTCGCCCGCGAAGGGGAGCTCCATCCCCGGCGGGACCCGGGTGCAGGAGGCGAAGGTGACGGCGGGGTGGACCCCGATGGCGACGGCAACCGGGAGCTGCTCGCCCCGGGCGAGGGCGGCCATGAGCATGGAGTGGGTGTGCCGGCCCTCCACGAGCCGGGCTGCTACCCTGTTATCGTCGAGGACGAGCATCCGGTGGATGGAGGCGTTCTCCACGCCGTCGAAGCGGGAGAAGACGATGCCCGCGGTGATGTACCGGCCGGCGTCGCCTGGGTAGAACTTCATGACCGGCAGCGAGGAGAGGTCCGGCTCCTCCAGCCGGACCTTCCCCCCTGTCTTCACCTCGCCGCCGTAGCATGCGCCGGCGAGCCTCGGGACCATCTCCTCCTCCGGGATCCCGAGGGCCCGGGAGAGGGTCCTCCGGTTCGCCGTGAGGTTCATCACCGCCTCCTGCCCGTCCAGGTCCCGGAACCGGAGGATCCGGTCGTCCCCCGCGGCGATCTTCGCCGCCTCGTACTCGGCCGATACCGGGCCCGGGATCTCCTCCACGAGGCCCTGTGCCTCCATCTCCTTCAGGAACTCACGCATCATAGCCACCCCACCTCACCGGGAGGTCATGGGGGATCTCCAGGTGGTCGAGGACCCGGGCCACCACCATGTCCACCAGCTGGTCGATGGTACGGGGCCGGTGGTAGAAGGCCGGGGAGGCCACCATGACCGTGGCCCCCGCGTCGTGGGCGGCGAGCATGTTCGCAAGGTGGATCCGGGAGAGGGGCATCTCCCGGAGGAGGAGGATGCACCGCCGGCGCTCCTTCAGGGTGACATCGGCGGCCCGGCCCACCAGGGTCTCGGCGTACCCGTGGGCGATCCCCGCGAGGGTCTTCATGCTGCAGGGGGCGACGACCATGCCGTCGTGCCGGAAGGAGCCGCTCGAGATGAGGGCCGCGAGGTCCTCGTTCCCCTCCCGGGTCGCCGGGAGCCTGTCCAGGTCAACCCCCTCGTGCCGCCCGATCCTCCGGGCAGTGTCCGAGACGATGAGCCGGACCTCCGCGGTCTTCCCGATCTCCTCGACGATCCTCCGGCCGTAGATGATGCCGCTTGCCCCGGTAATCCCGACTACAAACACCTTTCCCATGATCAGTCCTCCGTGCTCTCACGCCAGGCGAGGGTGTCCTGACGGGTCGCCCTCTTCACGTGGAGCACCTCCACCGCCGCCTGCTCCACCGCCGCCACGTGCTCCCCCGGGGCATAGACCCCGAGCCGCCACTGGCTCCTCCTCGTCTCGTTCAGGGTGTTCACCAGGGGCGAGACGAGGGAGAGGTCCAGGGTGGCGGTCCGGTTCCGGACCTGCACCCCCATGGACATGTCCGCCGGGAAGGGCGGTATGTCCACGAGGACCTCCCAGGTCTCCCTCCCGGCTGCCTCCGCGATCTCTCCCGCGAGGGCCCGCATCCGGGCGATGGACGTCCGGCCCGTGAGGAAGGAGCCCCCTGCCTGGTCCTTCCCGATATAGAGGGCCCGCTTGTAGAGCCTCCTCTCCATGAGCCCCCCGAGGAGGGACCGGGCCACCCCGCTCCCCGATCCCGCGAGGGCCTGGCAGAGCCCCCCGTCGTCCAGCCGGGCAAGGGCCCGGGGATCGCCCCCCCCGTCCTGCGCATGCTCGCAGAGGGCGAGGCCGAGCATGGAGGTGGCGATCCGGCTCGTGTGATGGAAGTAGACGGCGGGGCGCATGAGGGTCCTCGCTATGAGGAGGGACTCGGCCGCCTGGATGCCGCTCTCGTCGATGCCGAGCCCCCCGCCCTGGAGGAGGCTCGACTGGATGAGCCGCTCGGCGTCCACTGTCCCGTAGGGGGCCCCCGTGTAGTGGGCGTCCCGCTGGAGGTAGTCCATCCGGTCGGCGTCCAGGTCCCCGTGGATGAGGTCCGCGAGGGGGTGCTCGCCCCGGATGAGGGCCGCTATCGCGGCCGGGTCCAGGTCCGCCCCCCCGAGGGCCGAGGCGAGGGCCGGCCCGGCGAGGAGGTGCTCCACCCGGTGGTGGTCGTGCCCGGCGAACTCCGCGAGGAAGGCCTCGCTCGTGTGGGAGAAGGGCCCGTGGCCGATGTCATGGAGGAGCCCGGCCGCGGCGATGAGCCGGACCTCGGCGGGATCGAGGGCGAGGTGCCGGGCGAGGAGGGTCGCGAGGTGCATGGTCCCGAGGGAGTGCTCGAACCTGGTATGGTTCGCCCCGGGGTAGACGAGGTACGAGAACCCGAGCTGCTTCACGTGCCTGAGCCGCTGGACCGGCGGGGAATCGAGGATGGGGAGGAGCGCCGCCTCTACCTCCACGTAGCCATGGACCGGGTCCTTGATGAATTTCATCGGGTTCCGTTTAAGAATCATCAAATATTCATTGATAATAGTATTGGGTGATGATCACCTTCCTCTCCGGGGGAACCGGGACGCCGAAGCTCCTCAGGGGCATGCGATCCCTCATCCCGGACAGGGAGATGGCGGTGGTGGTGAACACCGCCGAGGACGCCTGGGTCTCGGGGAACCACCTCTCCCCCGACCTCGACACGGTGATGTACCTCTTCGCCGGCCTCGCCGATACCGGGACCTGGTGGGGGATCGCCGGGGACACCTTCACCACCCACGACGCCCTCCTCGCCTGGGGCGGGGAGGAGCCCCTGAAGATCGGCGACCGGGACCGGGCCGTCCACATCCTCAGGGGGGAGCTCCTCAGGAAGGGGATGCGGCTCACCGAGGCACAGGGGGTCATCGCCCGGCGGCTCGGGGTGGAGGCGACCCTCCTCCCCATGGCCGATACGCCGGTCGCAACCCTCCTTGACACCGACCTCGGCCTCCTCCACTTCCAGGAGTACTGGGTGAAGCACCGGGGGAGTCCCCGGGTGAAGGAGATCCTGAGGAGATTCCCCGAGCCCCCGAAGGCGACCCCGGAGGTCCTCCGGGCCATCCGGGAGGCCGAGGCGGTGATCATCGGCCCCTCGAACCCGGTGAGCTCCATCTCCCCCGTCCTCGAGTGCGCCGGTGTCCCCGGGGCCCTCGGGGAGCGGTTCGTCATCGCGGTGAGCCCTTTCATCGGCGACCGGCCGGTCAGCGGCCCGGCGGCGGACCTCATGCGGGCCTGGGGGAGGGAGCCCACCTCGCAGGGGACCGCGGACCTCTACGGGGATCTCGTCGACCTCTTCGTCCAGGACCTCCGGGACCCTGTGCAGGTGAAGGGGGCCGTCCGGCTCGACACCCTCATGCGGGACGGGCCGGCTGCAGAGGCCCTTGCCGGGGAGATCCTGAAGCTCGTCCGGGGGAAGAGCTCATGAACCTGCACGCCATCCTTTCTATAGTACACGGAGGACGGCGGTGATGACGGGTCCCGGGCTCTCGGTCGCGGCGGTGGAGGACCTGCGCCTCGCCGGCGATGTCGACGGGCTCATCCGCGCCCTCTCCCCGGTCCATCCCATGGAGGTGCGGCGGGCCGCCGCGGTCTCCCTCGGGGACCTCGTGGATCCCCGGGCAGTGGAGCCCCTCATCGGGATCCTCGGGGAGAGGGAGGGGGAGACCCGGCTCGCGGCGGTCCTCTCCCTGGCGAAGATCGCCGATAAGCGGGCGGTCCCTCCCCTCACCGCCCTCCTCGCCGACCCGGACGGGGATGTCCGGACCGCGACGGTCATCTCCCTCGGGATGATCGGGGATGCGGCCGCGGTCCCCGCCCTCCTCGCGGTCTTCTCCGATCCCCACACGCCGGTCCGGGATGCCGTGGCCTGGGCCCTCGGGGCCATGAAGGACGGCCGGGCGGTGAAGCCCCTCATTAAAGCCCTCTCGGACCCGGAGTGGCATGTCCGGATGGAGGCCGAGTGGGCCCTCCTCGAGATCGGGGAGCCCTCGGTGGAGCCCCTCATCGCCGCCCTCCACGACGAGGGGGTGCGGTGGAAGGCGGCGGGGGTCCTCGTGAAGATCGGCTCCGTGGCCCTCGGGCCCCTCCAGGAGGCCCTCAGGAAGACCACCGACCCGAACATCCGGCAGGGCGGGGAGTGGGCGGTCCGGAAGATCCAGGACCTGAGGGCGAAGATGAAGGAGTGCGACCCCTCCCCCGGGAAGCAGATCCCGAGGTGACCCGGGATGCCCCGGGGGCGCGCCCCATCGGCATGGCTCATCGGCATGGCTATAAGAGTGACCGCCTAACCCTCACCTGAGGGAACGGGAGCGGAGATATGGACCTGCCCGATATCTTCAGGCCGAACGTCGCGAGGCTCCGGGAGCGGAAGGACCGGGAGGGCCTCGTGAAGGCCCTCGAGTACCAGAAGGACCCGGCGGTGCGCCGGGAGGCGGTGAAGGCCCTCGGGGAGCTCGCCGGCCCCGGCCTCCTCGATCCCCTGGCGCGGGCCCTCGGGGACCCGGACGACGGGGTGAGGTACGAGGCGGTGGAGGCCCTCGTCCGGCTGAAGGACCCCCGGGCCCTGGACCCCCTCGCCGAGCGGCTCCTCGACGAGGACAGCGACGTCCGGTTCGCCGCCGCCTGGGCCCTCGGGGAGATCCGGAACCCGGGGGCCGCCGTCGTCCTCGTGGGGGCCCTCCGGGACGAGAACTGGCGGGTCCGGACCGAGGCCCTCCTCGCCCTCTCGAAGCTCGGCGACCCGGGAACCACCGGGGCCATCGTCACCGCCCTCCGGGATGACTACTGGCGGGTCCGGGCCGAGGCCGCCCATGCCCTTGCCCTCCTCGGGGATCCCGCGGCCGAGGAGCCCCTGGTCGCGGCCCTCGGGGACGAGAACTGGCGGGTCAGGCGGGAGGCGGTGAAGGCCCTCGGGAGCCTCAGGTCCGACACCTCCCTCGCCCCCCTCGTCCGGGCCATCGGTGACCCCGACGATAACGTCCGGCGGGAGGCCGCCTCTGCCCTCGGGGCCATGGGAACGAAGGCCATCCCTCCCCTCGTATCGGCCCTCCAGGGGGAGGCGAAGGAGGGGAGGCGGGAGGCGGCGAGGGCCCTCGGGAAGATCCGGGACCCGAGCGCCATCGAGGCCCTCCTCCCCCTCCTCCAGGACCCGGATGAACAGGTCCGGGACGAGGCCCTCCTCGCCCTCGGGAGGATGGGGGGCTCGGCGGTGAAGCCCCTCGTGAAGGCCATGAAGGAGAAGGGATTCTCCGAGCTCGATCTCAGGGGAAGGAAGCACTAGGAGAACCCGGGCACCCGGCCCTCAGGTCCTCCCGTACTCCCCCGCAGCCCGTACAAAGGCCGAGGCGAAGCCATCGGTGAAGTAGGCGTGGGTATAGGTGCCCAGGGTATTGCCCTCGGTGAGGCCGTCCTGCCCGTCCCGGATCCCCTTCCCCCGTGAGAGGGTGAGGGAGAACCGGGCGTCCCGGCTGCACTCCACCAGGGAATAGTGGAACTCGTGGCCCCGGTAGGCAAGGCCCGGCGGGAGGAAGGAGCCGGTGCCGGTTGCCCTGGCCTCGACGTACCCGAGGGCCTGGACCTTTCCCGTGAGGGCGGCCCGGGCCGGGAGCACCCCGGCCATGGGGAACTCACCCTCACCCGTGGAGAGGGATCCGGAGAGGGCGATGAGGCCCCCGCACTCCCCGTAGACCGGCATCCCGTCCCCGCAGGCATCCCGGAGCTCCCGGAGGAACCGGGAACCCGAGAGGGCCGCGGCGTGGAGCTCGGGGTAGCCGCCCGGGAGGTAGAGGCCGTCCACGTCGGGCAGGGGATCGGAGAGGGGGCTCACAGAGACCAGCTCCGCACCCGCCCGGGCGAGCCGGTCCAGGTTCTCCTGGTAGGTGAAGCAGAAGGCCGCGTCCCTGGCGACGCCGATCCTGGCCGCCCCCTCTCTCCGGGTGGCCGGTGCCGCTGCCTCCGGCAGGGGGAGCGGGGGGGCCGCCCGGGCGAGATCGAGGATGGCATCGAGGTCGCAGCACTCCGCGAAGATCCCTGCAGGGGAGGTGCCCGGCTGCACCTCGGAGGCCATGACGAGGCCGAGGTGCCGGCTCCCGAGGGCGAGCTCCTCCCGCCGGGGGATCCACCCGAGGGCCCGGGCCGTGAGGCCGGCCTCGATGAGGGCCCGGTGCCTCGGGCTCCCCACCCGGTTGAAGATGATCCCCGCCGGCGCGGTGCCGGGCCGGTGGGTCGAGTACCCCCGGATCACCGCGTGGACCGACCCCGACATCCCCTTCGGCTCCACCACGAGGATCACCGGGGCGGAGAGGAGCTCTGCCACCTGGGCGGTGCTCGCGATGCCCCCGCCGTCCACCCCGTCGAAGAGCCCCATCACCCCCTCGATGATGGCGATGTCCGCACCCTCCGAGGCCCGGGCGAAAACCGAGGCGACCTCGCCGTCGCCCATCATGAAGGGGTCGAGGTTCCGGGAGGTGCGGCCGCAGATGGCGGTGTGGTGGGTGGGATCGATGAAGTCCGGCCCCACCTTGAAGGGCTGGACGGCAAGGCCCCGGGCCGAGAAGGCCGCCATGAGCCCCCGGGCCACGGTGGTCTTGCCGCACCCGCTCCAGGTGCCCCCGATGACGATCCTCGGGATGGCCGCGGTCATGCCTCCCCCAGCCGCCGGACCCCGATGTCGGCCCCGGACTCCTCGCGGAACAGGGCGACCCGGCGCTCCACCTGCGCCACCATCCCTCCGACGGTGAGGATGAGGGATGACCGGCCGTTCAGGGCCTTTAAGATGCACTTGTCGATGACCCCCGAGGAGAAGTCCAGCGGGAGCCCCTCTGTCGCGGCCCGCTGCTTGGCCCGGGTGCCCATGGCCCCGATGGAGATGCCGTCATGGGAGGAGAGCCAGCCCGCGAGGGCCTCCCGGCCGGTCATGTCCACATCGCAGACATGGATGGTGCCGCAGGGTGGCCTCACACCCGCCTTCCGGGTTGCCTGCTCGACGGCCTGGACCAGCTCGAGCACGGTCCTCGGCCTCCTCCCGGCGAGGGAGAGTCCCCGCCGCTCCAGCTCCCGGTGGAGGTCGAGGAGGAGGGGGACCGAGAGCCGGGCCTTCCGGACGAGGCCCGCGTCCCCGAAGGCGACCTCGGGGGAGTCCTCCCTGAGGATCTCCCCGCCCCGGAGGAGGATGACCCGGTCGGCCCAGGGGTAGGCGAGCTCCACGTCGTGGGTGGAGATAAAGACGGTCTTCCCCTTCTCCCGGAGCTCGTCCAGGAGCTCCATGATGTCCTCGGACCCGGCGGGATCGAGGGCGTTCGTCGGCTCGTCCAGGACGAGGAGGTCGGGGTCCATGGCGAGGACCCCGGCGAGGGCGACCCTCTTCTTCTCCCCGCTCGAGAGCTGGTGGGGGGGCCGCCGGTCGAAGCCCGCGAGGCCGACCGCCCCGAGGGCCGCCTCCACGGCTGCCCTGACCCTGTCGTCGGGGAGCCCGAGGTTCACCGGGCCGTAGGCGACGTCCTGCCAGACGGTGGGGGCGATGATCTGCCGGTCGGGGTTCTGGAAGACGAAGCCGACCCTCCTCCGGAGCTCCCGGAGGGAGTCCCGGTCGTACGCGAGGGGCCTGTTATCGAAGAGGAGCATCCCCGAGTCGGGCCGGAGCATCCCGTTGAACATGAAGAGGAGGGTCGACTTCCCGGCCCCGTTCGGGCCGACGAGGGCGACCTTCTCCCCCCGGCGCACGTGGAAGCTGATCCCCCGGATGGCCTCCATGCCGCGGGGGTACTGGTACCTGAGGTCCCGGGCCTCGAGGATGATGCTCGTCATGGCACCCCCTGCATGGCCGTGACGTCGCCCGTGAGCGCGACGATGGCAGCCGACACGGCGAGAAAGGCCGTGACCGCGAGGAGGGGCCGGGCCTCGACCGGCTGGATCCTCCCGAGCATCGCGAACTTCCCGGCTGAGCACCGGGCCTCCATGGCCCGGACGAGGTCCTCCCCGGCGAACCAGCTCCCGATGAAGACCGACCCGCAGAGGGTCGAGAGGGACCGGACGGACTCGCCGAAGGAGGAGTACCCGAGGCGCATCCGCTGCGCCTGGTACGTCTGGACGAGCTGGTCCAGGATCAGGAAGATGGCCCGGTAGATCATCATGGCGAGGTCGAGGACCGTCTCGGGAAGCCGGCACTGCCGCATCACCAGGAAGAGGTCGGTCATGGGGGTGGTGACGGCGAGGAAGATGAGGGCCGACATCCCCCCGATCATCCGTGCGAGGACGAGGGCAGCCTCGCCGACGCTCTCCCGGGTCAGGGAGAGGGAGAGCCACGGGAGGGGGTTCCAGGCCCAGAGGGGCCCGCTCCCTCCCGTGACGAGGAGGATGACGAGGACGCTCACGAGGGCGAAGGAGAGGGGTGCGATGAAGAGCTTCGCATAGGTCCGGGGCTCCACCCGGGCGAGGAGGAGAACCCCGAGGGAGAGGAGGAGGGCGATGGCGAGGGGCGCGACCCAGCTCGTGGAGAGGAGGCAGAGGAGGATGGCACCGAGGGCCGCGGCGAGCTTCAGGTACGGGTTCACCTCCCGGAGCCCGTTCGACTGGGCGATGTCCTCGAGGAGCTCCTCAAACACCGGTGCATCCCCCTGTCATCCCTTCCTCCCCCCCGTCTCCCTCTCCTTCTCCTTCAGGCCCTTCCAGTACCCGAAGACCCACCCGACGCAGATCCCCCCGATGGCGGCCTGGAGGGCGAAGAGGGCCGACTCCACCTCCCCGCCCGGGGGAACCCACTGGGCGATGAGGGGCCGGAACTCCTCCCCGGGGATGCCGGAGATCTCGGCCGCCCGGGCCGATCCCTCGGTATCGGTGCCGGCAAACTCCGCACCCTCCATCCTCAGGAAGAGGGCAGAGAACACCAGGATGGCGACGATGGCCAGGATCTCGAAGCGGTACTTCCGGAGCATCATCCCTCCCCTGCGACGGCCAGGATCTTCTCCTCCGGGAAGATCTTCAGCCTGATGAGGATCCCGGGCCTGAGCTGGACGATGTACCGGAAGACGAGCACGAGGATCACCGCCTCGAGGATGGCGAGGGGGACCTGGGTGATGGCGAAAATCCCGAGGAAGACGATGAAGGAGCTCGGAAACCCTCCCACCTCCGCGGGGAAGGCGAGGGCGAGCTGGAGGGAGGTGACGATGTACGTGAAGAGGTCGGTGAGGGCGCAGGCGAGGAAGACGGTGAAGAACATGCTCACCCGCGTCTCCCGGAGCACCCGGTAGGCTCCCCATCCCACGAGGGGCCCCGCCACGCCCATGGAGACGATGTTCGCCCCGAGGGTGGAGAGCCCCCCGTGGGCGAGGAAGAGGGCCTGGAAGAGGAGGACGATGGCCCCGATGACCGCGGTGATCCAGGGGCCGAAGGCGATGGCCGAGAGGCCGGTCCCCGTCGGGTGGGAGGAGCTCCCCGTCACCGAGGGGAGCTTCAGGGAGGAGAGGATGAAGATGAACCCGCCGGTCACTCCGAGGAGGGGGAGGGCCTCCCGGTCCGCCGAAAGCACCCGGTTGAGCTGGTACACCCCCACGGCGAGGCAGGGGAGGGCGACGAGCCACCAGAAGACCGCCCACTGCAAGGGGAGGAACCCCTCCATGATGTGCACCGGATCACCACACAATTTTACTTGTTTTAACTACATCAAATTTGTTATACCCCCGGTCCCGGGGTCTAGGGACCCGGAAAGTCGCCGATGACGAGGGAGAAGAGCCGGGACCGGGCAGCAGGGGGGGCATCGGGGGTCCCCGTCGCGATCCGCTCGGCCGGGTAGCCCAGGTCCTCGCAGAGGGCGATGGTGCAGGGGATCCCTTCGCTCCTGAGCACCCCGGCGAGGGTTTCCAGGGGAAACGATGGATCGGGGAGAAGGAAGACGATCCTCCCCCGCCGGACCTCCTCCACGGCGTCGGCTATGGCCCGGGAGGCGTCCCGGGCATGCCCGTCCACCACGGAGACCCTCGCGAGGGGGAGCCGGAGCCGGGCGAAGGCGAGCTGGAGGGAGGAGATGCCGGGGACCACCTCCCCGCCCCGGTCCCCGAGCCCGGCGAGCATGGGATCACCCGTCGAGAGGAGGACGGCGTCCTCAGGGATCCCGAGGGTGGAGTAGTCCCGGATCTCGTGGACCTCGCAGGACCGGGGGAGGGCTGCCCGGGCGATCTCGATGGCGCGCCGGGAGCCGTAGACCTTCCTCGCCGCCCGGAGGACCCGGATGGCCTCCTCGGTGAGCATGCCGGGGGCACACCCGACCCCGACGACCTTCATGGTATCCCCCCGAGGACACGCCCGCTCCGGTCGAAGAGGACGACCTGGACGCCG
>JAJRCS010000035.1 GCA_028678815.1 Methanomicrobiales archaeon
ACGCACTGCCCGTACGAGATGCACCCGTCCCCGAGGGGATACTCCGGGTTCATCAGGAGGGTGAGCCCCGCCCGGGTCACCTCCCGCCGGATGGTCTCCCGGATGGCCGCGTTGTACGCCACCCCTCCCGAGAGGGCGACGAGCTCCAGCCCCCGGTCCCGGGCGGCGTGGATGGCGATGTGGGCGATGCCCCGGGCGAGGTTCTCCTGGACAGAGGCGGCGATGTCGGCGAGGGCCTTCCCCTCCCCCGCCCCCCCGGCCCCGCCGGAGCCCTGCACGGCGAGGTACTCCCCGAGGGCCAGCCGCACGAGGGATCTCGTGGAGAGGACCTCGGTCCCCCGCCCCCCCTCCTGGACGAACTCGAGGGGCCACTCCGTGGGAGTCCCCTGGTACGCAGCGGCCTCGAGGCGCATCGCCGGCTCCCCGTCGTAGGTCCGCTCCCGGCAGATCCCGAGGAGGGCCGCAACGGCGTCGAGGACCCGGCCGGTCGAGGAGGTCCAGGCGACGTTCACCCTCCGCTCCACCTGCCGGGCGAGGACGCCGCACTGGATGTCCGTCCAGCCCCTGCCCCGCAGGATCGCGAGGATCCGCTCGTCGGGGAGGATACCGTAGAGCATCCGCTCGGGGAACCGGGTGGCGAGATCCCCGCCCGGCATGGGCACCTCCTCCAGGTGGCCGATCCGGTCGAGGTGGGGGACCTGTCCTGCGAAGACCTCCCCGCCCCAGACCCGCCCGTCGTCCCCGTACCCCACCCCGTCAAGGGTGATCCCGATGCAGGGTTCGAGGGTGGCGGCCGCCACGTGGGCCCGGTGGTGCTGGACCGGCACGAGCTCCGCCCCGGTCTCCTCAGAGAGGGCCCGGGCATACCCCGTGGAGAGGAAGGAGGGGTGGAGGTCATGGGCGATGAGGTCGTACTCCGCCCCGAGCCACCCCCGGATCCGCCCGGCGGTCTCCTCGAGGTACGCGAGGGTCGGGGGGTTCCGGACGTGGCCGACGTGGGGGGAGGTGATGGCAAAGCCGTCCTTGTAGATGGTGACGTTGCTGGAGAGCTCCGGTCCGACCCCGAGGATGCAGGAGGGGCCGAGGTCGATCCGGGTCCGTTTCGGGGCGATCCCCCGGGAGAGGCGGATGATGAACCCGTCCCGGAATACCGAGTCGTCGCACCGGTTCAGGATCTGCCGGTCATGGGAGAGGTAGTAGTCCACCTGGCCCCTGAGCTTCGCGACGGCGGTGTCGATCTCCGTGATCATGGGGTAGCCCGGTATGTTCGCCGAGGTCATGATGAGGAGCGGCGCCGCGAGACGCGAGAAGAGGAGGTGGTGGAGGGGGGCGTAGGGGAGCATGCACCCGATGGTGTGGAGGTTCGAGATATGCCCGTGGGCGGTCGGGTCCCGCTTCACGAGGACGGCGATGGGATGGATCTCGCTTTTGAGGAGAGCCCGGTCCGCGTCACTCACGAGAGCGATCCGGTCGAGGATCTCCTCCCTCACCATGATGGCAAAGGGCTGCTCCGTGCGGCCCAGACGGGCCTTCAGCTCCCCGGCCCATTCCTCGGTGCAGGCGAGGTGAAATCCCCCGATCCCCCGGATGGCGACGATGGATCCGCCGTCCAGGAGGGAGGCCGTATCGCCGACCGGATCGGTGGTCTCCATGACCCTGCCCTCGGCGTCCATGAGGCTGAGCCGGGGGCCGCAGACCGGGCAGGCGATGGTCTGGGCATGGTGACGCCTGCAATTGGGATCGGTGTACTCCCTCCCGCACGCCGGGCACATGGGGAAGGCGGCCATGGAGGTCCGCTCCCGGTCATAAGGGAGGGACCCGATGATGCTGTACCTCGGCCCGCAGTTCACGCACGAGGTGGCAAAGTACCCGTGGTACCTGCCCGACCGGTCGAAGAGGTCCCCCACGCATTCGCTGCAGGTCGCCACGTCGGGGGGGATCATACCCGACAGGGTGCCCGGCGAGGAGGCGAGGATGAGGAAGCCGGCCGGGGGGGACCCTTCGAGGGGAAGGACCTTCACCGAGTCGATCCGGGAGAGGGGCGGGCCCCGGGAGACCATGGCGAGGAAGTCCTCGAACCGGTCCCCCCAGGCCTCGATCTCCACCTGGCTCCCCGTGTTCTTCACCGTGCCGCGGATACCGAGGGCACGGGCCCGGGCGTACACGAAAGGCCGGAAGCCGACGCCCTGCACGATCCCCCGGACATGGATCCTTCCCCGGTCTCGCATGGGAGATTCTGAAACCTTTATTGAGTTCCGGGACCATATATAGGTGGGTTAACTGCTTTGACCGGCCACATCCGGATCGTGAACGATCCCATCGAGATGGTCTCCCTCTTCGTCACCTTCAACAACGACCAGTACAAGGAGATCTACGAGCACCTGACCCGGGCCTGGATGACCGAGGAGGAGCTCGCGAAGCTGGCCGGCCATGACTCCGTCGGCGAGTGCCTGGCGATCCTGAAGAAGGGGAACCTCATCGAGGAGAAGTGGCGGACCCCCCCGCCCGGGAAGAAGCCCGTGAAGGAGTACCGCACCATCTACAGCCGGTTCCGTGCGAACTTCCAGTGCAACATGAGCGACCTCGCCGATCTCATCCACGTTGCCCTCTCCAATGACGAGAAGGTGCGGGACCTCGTGGACCAGATCGAGGAGGAGATCCGGCAGGGGAACACCTCGATAAACGACATCGCCCGGAAATACAACGTCTCCCAGGTCGTGATAAAGGGGCTCGCCAAGCGGATCCCCCGGCTGGAAGTGAAGGGCCAGGGCATGGTGCTCACCGACCATGGGAAACGATGATCCCCTCACCACCATCCTCCGGTCCAAGAGCGAGGCCACCCGTTTCCAGATCCTCGTGGAGATAGCCGAGAACCAGCCGGCCATCCGGCAGCAGGAGATCGCCGGGAAGCTCGGGGTCACCCCGCAGGCCGTCTCCGAGTACATCCGGGAGCTCGTCGAGGGAGGGATGGTGAGCGCCCAGGGGCGGGGCCGGTACGAGGTGACCCGGGCCGGCATCGAGTGGGTGGTGAACCATGCCGAGGCCCTCGAGACCTATGCCCGGCACATCCGCCGGGACATCATCCACCAGGTCTCGGTCTGGACCGCCCTCGCCGCCGCGGACCTGAAGAAGGGGGACCAGGTGGGGGTGTACATGGAGAACGGGTGGCTCTACGCGGGCCTCGGGGAGCGGAGCGCCACGGGTACCGCCACCATGGACGCCCGGGCAAAGGAGGACGTGGGGGTGGCCCGGCTGAACGGGATCATCGAGCACCGGGAGGGGACCATCCATGTCTGCAAGGTGCCGAGGGTCGAGCGGGGCGGCTCCCGGCGGGTGAGGAGGGAGCTCCTCAGGGACCTGGCCGGCCGGGCCCAGGTGGTGGCCGCGGTGGGCCTCGAGGCCTGGGTCGCCCTCGAGGGGATTGGCCGGCGGCCGGACATGTTCTTCGGGGCCAGGGAGGGGGTTATCGAGGCGGCCTTCCACGGCCTGGACTGCGCCATCGTCATCGTCGACGAGGAGTTCACCGATTTCTTAAAGAGGCTCGAGGCCGCCGGCCTCGGGTACACCATCCACGACACGGTCGCCCCATGAGGATCGTGGTCCATCCCCAGCGGGGGTACTACCGGCTCTTCTTCCTCGAGGGCGGCAACCTCACCGCCGTCGGGCAGGTGGACCTCGTCCGGACCACGAAGGGGTTCCGGCCCAAGGACTACCTGGCCCGGAAGCCGGGGAGCAGGCACGGGCGGACCATCCCGACGAAGGACCTGGTCGCGGCCCTCAGGCACGCCGAGGTCCGGCTCACGAGGAGGGACGAGGAGTGGGAGGCCTTCCTCGCCGACCTCCAGATCCCCTGGACCCCCATCACCCTCTGCCGGACCTGCCTCCTCGGGGACCGGGTCACCTCCCTGGACCCGGCGACCTGCGTGAAGTTCGGGAAGGAGTCCGTCTGCATGGACTGCGCCCGGAAGGAGGTGCGCCGGGAGCTGGGGTACTTCACCCGGTTCTCGAAGATCTCCCATGCCTACATCGAGAACCTCCTCACCGCCTTCCGGGACCTGGACCGGGTCCTCGCGGCCCTCCAGCCCGACGGCCTGGACCTCTCGCGCACCCTCTTTGACCGGATCGAGGCCCACCCGGTCACCGTCACCTCCGCCATATCCGATCTCCCCCTTCCGCCCGGGTTCCGGGCGGCCTCGGGGGTGGAGCGGCTCATGCCGGTCCAGCAGCTCGCCGTGGAGGCCGGCCTTCTCGAGGGTACCGACCTCCTGGTGGTCTCGGCGACGGCCTCGGGGAAGACCTTCATCGGGGAGATGGCCGGGATGAAGAACCTCATCGAGGGGCGGGGGAGGATGCTCTTCCTCGTCCCCCTCGTGGCCCTCGCGAACCAGAAGCACGGGCGGTTCACCGAGCGGTACCGGGATCTCGCCCGGATCTCCCTCTTCACCGGCCGGAACCGGCTGAACCTGCCCGAGAACCGGGCCCGGGGGCGGCAGGACCCGGACGCCATGGTGGTGGTGGGGACGTACGAGGGGGTGGACCACCTCCTCAGGTGCGGCCGGAGCCTCTCCTCCATCGGGACCGTGGTCATCGACGAGGTCCAGATGCTCGAGGACCGGGAGCGGGGGCACCGGCTCGACGGGCTCATAGCCCGGCTCAAGTACCTCGCCCCCCAGGCCCAGTTCCTCTACCTCTCGGCGACGGTGGGGGCGCCCCAGCTCCTCGCGGAGAAGCTCGGGGCCCGGCTCGTCACCTACGCGGACCGGCCGGTGCCCCTCGAGCGGTACCTCCTCTTCGTAGGTCGGAAGGACAAGATCCGGTACGAGAAGCAGCTCATGGAGGCTGAGTTCGCCGTCCGGTCCTCGAAGGGGTACCGGGGCCAGACCATCATCTTCACCAATGCCCGGGCGCGGTGCCATGTCATCGCCGCGGCCCTCGGGAAGAACGTCGCCCCCTACCATGCCGGGCTCACGGCCCAGGAGCGGAGGGACGTGGAGCGGAGGTTCGCCGACGGGAAGATCGCCGCCGTGGTCACCACCGCCGCCCTGGGGGCAGGGGTGGACTTCCCGGCCTCCCAGGTGATCTTCGACTCCCTTGCCATGGGCATCGAGTGGCTGACGGTCCAGGAGTTCTTCCAGATGGCCGGCCGGTCGGGGAGGCCCGACTACCATGACCGGGGGAAGGTCGTCATCCTGGCGGAGCCCGGCGGCGCGTACATGAGCGACCCCGGGTCGACGGAGGAGGAGGTGGCCATCCGGCTTCTCAGGGGCGAGATGGAGGAGGTCGCCCCCTCCTACGGGCTGGAGGAGAGCTCCGAGGAGTTCGCCGCCCACGCGGTGGTTGCCCGGGGGGACGAGAAGGCCATCGAGCGGATATCCGGGATGATGGTGGGAGACGTGGAACCGGCCCTCCCCGAGCTCCTCTCCCACCGGCTCGTGGTCCGGAAGGGGGGGAGCCTGGTCCTCTCGCCCCTCGGCCGGGTCATGGCCGAGCACTTCATCGGCCTCGAGCGGCTCCTCGAGCTGAGGAGGCTCGCGGGGGAGATGGACGATCCCGTCGCCATCATCGCCGAGCTCGACTGCGGGGGAGAGGGCGGGAGCTGAGCGGGGGAGGCTTCTTCCGCCGCCATGGCATGGTGAGCACCCCGTCCCCCGTCACGGCCCGCGGGGAGGTCCCGGGCAGACCCGGAGGCGGCGCGCGGGACCCATTCCGAGGGAGGGGCAGAGGGGGCCATGTACGGGATGATATCCCGGTTTCCATCCGATTCAGGGGCCTTGAGAATATTCATGAAATTCCATGAATGGGCGGACGAAAAGAGGGAAGAATAAAACGAATATCAGCTGACTTTCAGGCGGTGGGGCGAAAGGTTATTTATAGAAGAAAGGGGATATGATTATCAAGGTCTATGGTTACGGTCAACACCATGTATCTGGATGCTGCGCTCGACAAGAGGCTCAAGTACATTTCAGAGACCATCACACCGGTGGGGATCGATATCCAGAAGATCATCGAGAAGCAGGGGAGCAGCGACCTCTTTGTCCGGAAGTTCCTGGAACGGATGGCCCACAAGCTCCCGAACCCGATGGTCGTCCTCGAAAGGCTGAAGCGCATCCCCCGGCCATAAAACCCACCCTGTCTCTTTTTAGCCGCGCTACTTCATCCCTCGTCTCTTCCGGTTCTGCAGACCCACCGGTCATAGAAGGCATGCCGCCGGTTCTCTGACACCTCTGCACGGCGGCCGGCTGCCCTGCACCAGCCCGCAACGACCCCCGCCTCGGCCTCGGTCCCGACGGTGATGAGGGCCTCGTCCGCGATGTCGAGGAGCTCCCCGGTGATGGCCTCCCAGGTCTCCGTGGTGAAGGGGTTGATCTCACCCATCATCACCGCGATGCCCCGGGGGACCGGGTCCAGGTAGCTCCCCGCGAGGGCCGCGTCGATCCACATGGTCTCCCCGGGGAGCAGCCTCCCGGTGGCGAGGCCGAGGGAGAGGAGGGCGGGATCGTTGTCATAGGAGAGGGGTCGCATCCCGATGGCCCGGGCCGCGGCGGAGCCAGCCCCCGACCCGCAGCAGCAGTCGAGGCAGGGAACACCCTCCCCCTTCCCCCAGACCTCCTCCAGGAGGGCGGTGAGGGAGGGGAGCCGGTCAGGCGGGAGGTCCTCGAGGGCGGGGGTGACACTCCTCCCGAGGAGGAGGCTGTAGTACTCCCGGACGGCCTCTGCCCAGAGAGCACGCTCCTCCTGGTAGATCCCGTCGTCGAGATCCTCGCAGAGCTCGATGGCCTCCCGCGGGGGCCTCCGGAAGAGAAAGCTCGCCGCGTACCACTCCTTCCCGTCGGAGACCGCGATGGCCAGGGGCTCCTCGGCCATGTCCAGGAGGAGGCGTGCCGCGACGGCGGGGATCCCGAGGAGCGCCGCCGTGCCCGCCTCGTCGGTGAGGGAGGCGAAGTCCGGGTCAAGGAGGGTGATCTCGTCGAGCTCGAGGATCCGGGCGGCTCTCATGGGAACACCCTCAGGCACCGTACTTCTCTGCCCGGTTCACGAGGTCGAGGAGGACGGGGAGGAGGGCCGATCCCGGGATCCGGTGGAGCCCCCCTTCGGCGCAGGAGGCCTCGGTGAACCGGGTGACCCGGTCCACCCGCACCCCGTCGCCATGGATGGCGAGGGGTACGGGGTCGGCGCTGTGGTCCCGGATGGCGCACGGGGTGCTGTGGTCAGCGCAGGCGGCGATGAGGGTATCCGGGAGGGAGAGGAGGGGTGCCAGGGCGGCATCGGTCCTTGCGATAAAGTCCCGTTTCTCGAGGGGTTTTCCGTCGTGCCCCGCCTCGTCGGCTCCCTTGATGTTCAGGAGGACGAACTCCCTCCTCCCCAGCTCGGCGATGGCGGTCTCCACCTTGCCGGCGAGGTTGGTATCGGCCGAGCCCGTGATGCCCGGGACCGGGACGCTCTCGAGCCCGACGGCCCTCCCGATCCCCGTGAT
>JAJRCS010000039.1 GCA_028678815.1 Methanomicrobiales archaeon
AGGAGCTGGAGGCCACCATCAGGCACGAGATGGAGAATATCCGGGTGACCCTCTCGGACAAGGGGATCAGCATCAAGGCCGACACCATCGGCGCCCTCGAAGCCCTGTCAAAGGAGCTCGAGGGGAAGTCCATCGGGATCCTCCGGGCGAGCGTCGGCCCCGTGGCCCGGCACGACCTCGTGGAGGTGCAGACCGTCACCGATCCCCTGAGCTCGGTCCTCCTCTGCTTCAACACCCCCCTTCTCCCCGACACCCAGGAGCTCCTCAGGGACCCTGCCTTTGCCCACGTGAAGGTCTTTTCCGGGAAGGTCATCTACCAGCTCATCAACGACTACCTCGCCTGGCGGGAGGCCGAGATCCGGAAGAAGGAGGCACAGCGGTTCGAGCAGGTGGTGCTCCCGGCCCGGATCATGCTCCTCCCCAACTGTGTCTTCCGGCAGAGCAACCCCGCGGTGGTGGGGGTCCGGGTCCTCCTCGGGAAGCTCCGGTCCGGAGTCGAGCTCGCCGACCGGGGCGGCCGCCGGATCGGCCACGTGAAGACCATCCAGAGCCGGGGCGAGAACATCCGGGAGGCGGACGCGGGGATGGAGGTGGCCATCTCCATCGAGGGGGCCACGGTGGGCCGTCAGGTGAACGTGAACGACGAGCTCGTCGTGGAGATCCCCGAGCGGCACGTGAAGATCCTGGAGCACGAGATGTTCCCCCACCTGACCCCCTCCATGCGGGAGTGCCTCGAGGACTACACCACCCTGAAGCGGAAGACCGAGCCCTTCTGGGGAAAGTAGGGAGGTTTCATCAGAAAGGGAGGTTTCGTCAGAAACCGACCTTGAGCAACGAAGTTGCGAAACCGAGCTGGAGCAACCCGCCGTCAGGCGGGGTGCGACGACGACCATTCCCGAAGGGAATGGGAGTGCCGCGACGAAGTCGCAGGAAAGTCGCAAGTGAACCCGCAGGCCTCCAGCAGTATGTTTAAGAACCCCCCGGGCCAATGATATTGTCACTCCAGAGGGGCACTACGAATGGTGGATTTCAAGCTGGTTCTCTCAGATACCAAGGCCGGACGGGCCTACAACGTGAGCGTGAGCGGCGGGGCGGCCTCGGCCTTCCTCGGGAAGAGGGTCGGGGACGAGGTGGACGGCGGCTCGGTGGGCCTCGGCGGTTACCGGATGAAGATCTCCGGCGGATCTGACCGGAACGGGAACCCGATGCGGGGCGACCTCCCGGGCATGGCGAGGAGGCGCCTCCTCCTCTCCGGCGGCATCGGCTTCCACCCCCGGCTCGAGGGCGAGCGCCGGCGGAAGATGGTCCGGGGGAACGAGATCACCCCCGACTTTGTCCAGGTGAACGCCGTCGTCTCCGCGTACGGCGAGAAGCCCCTCCCCGAGTACTTCAAGAAGGAGGAGAAGGAGGGGGCCAAGGAAGAGAAGAAAGAGCGGCCCCGGAAGAGATAAAGCTCCCCCTGTTTCCTTATTTCCCTTTATTCTCCTTCTTTTCACCCGGTTCACCGCTCTCCCGGAGCACCTCGGCCGCGAGCCGGTCCCGGAGATCGGTGAAGTCGACCCGGTTCTTCCCTGCCACGATGGCAGCGGCCGCCGGGAGGCGCAGGTTCCCGTCGAAGTCCTGGATGACCCGGTTCACCTCTGCGGCCACCTCGGCCGGGGGAACCTTCCGTGCCGCGGCGACCCGGGCGATGAGGAGCTGGGAGGCCTCCTCGCTCTCGAAGATCCCCGAGTCCGGCCGGAAGCCGACGGGGACGGTGATCCCGGAGAGGTCGAGGAGGGGACGGACCCACCCGTCTGCCACCTCCACCATGCCGAGGGCCTTCGCCCGCTCGAGGACCTGGTTCGCCTGGTCCCGGCTCATCCACTTCCGGTCGATGGTGAGGTAGAAGATGAACTCCGACCTCTGGAGCTTCTCCTTCCTCGTGTGCTTGAAGGGGGCGGCGACGGTGACCTGCAGGCTCACGGGCAGGCACCCTTGATGAGGGCCTTGAACTCCGCCGCGTCCATGGCCCCCTGCTGCCCCTCCTTCACGACGGTGCACTCGGACAGGGGCCCCTTGTCCTGGACCCGCATGAGGAAGATGTTCTCCCCGAGGGGGACCCGGCCCTTCGCCGCGAGGAGGATATCGTGGAGGATGAACCGGAAGTCGGCCATCTCGGTGACGGTCTCCTCGAAGGGGGGGAGGGAGTCCACCATCTCGAAGGACATCTTGTTCGTGGCGAGCTGGACGAGGATCTGCCGTTTCACGAGGTCCTTTCCCCTCCGGCTCGTCTGGTGGGTATCATGGAGGCGCCGGATGCAGCCGAGGACCTCGGGGAAGCTGCGGTTCACGTCGAAGTCGAGGTCGAAGGTATTCGGGAACCGGTAGTAGATTCTGCGCATCAAGTAGGTATGAGCACCCGGGAGGGTAAAAAAGAATGGGTCGGCCTCACTCGGTGAGGACGACGATGGCCTTCCTTCGGGAAGAAGGGCTTCGCCGCCTCACTCAATGAGGACGGCGTTCACGACCCCGTCCTGGGCCGGGCGGGAGAGGACCCGGGCATTGCCGAGCTCGGTCTTGATGATGGCCCCCCGGGTGAGGATGTTTCTCCTCATGTAGTTCGGGTCTGCCCGGTTCTCCACCACCGTCTCGATCTTCGCCTTCTTCGTCTCGCCGGTGGCGGGCATGGAGATATTTGCATATTGTGTCCTCAGGGCCCGGACCTTCAGGTTCCCGCCCCTCGTCCGGATGAGCCGGGTCCGGCTCTCCCCGAGGGTGGTGTCCGCAGGAGCCCTCCCTATCTCGAACCGCTTCTTCCGCCGGGAGATACGGTACCG
Organism: Methanomicrobiales archaeon; assembly: GCA_028678815.1. Taxonomy (GTDB): domain Archaea; phylum Halobacteriota; class Methanomicrobia; order Methanomicrobiales; family JACTUA01; genus JACTUA01. The sequence goes on from JAJRCS010000039.1 coordinate 2,820, forward strand.
CTTGCCGCTCTCCCTCCGAACCGATCTGCCTTGCCAGAGAATGAGAATCACCAGATTGCAGTTTTACGTCAGGGTTCATAAATATGGGGACGGGGATTATTAAACCCTTTGCTCCCTGAGCGGAACGATCAGGGCGGGATGGGTTTCAGGAGAGGATGGCATCGAGGAGGGGGGCGACCCCCTCGCCTGTCTTCAGGTTCGTCCGGAAGACCGGCATCCGGGGGTTGTACCGGTGCATGTCCGACTCCATCCGGTCCAGGTTCGCGCCCACGAGGGGGGCAAGGTCCACCTTGTTGATCACCCCGATCTGCCCGTCCCGGAAGATCATGGGGTGCTTGTTCACCACGTCGTCCCCCTCGGTGGAGGAGACGATGACGATCCGCTTCTCCGCCCCCAGCCGGAAGTCCGTCGGGCAGACCATGTTCCCCACGTTCTCGATGAAGAGGAGGTCGAGTTCGTCCAGGGGGAGGTCCCCGATGGCATGCTCCACGAGGTGGGCGTCCAGGTGGCACTCCTTCCCCGTGTTCGCGTTCACCGCGGGGATCCCGAGGGCCACGATCCGCCTGAAGTCGTCGTCCCCGAAGACGTCCCCCGCGATGGCCCCGGCCCGGAGGCCCCTCTCCCTGAGGAGCGGGACCATCCGCTCGATGAGGGCGGTCTTGCCCGACCCGATGGCACCCAGGAGATCGAAGGCCCGCACCCCGTGCTTCTTCAGGAGGGCCGCATTGGCATCGGCGATGCGGTTATTTGCCCCGTAGATGTCCTTCTCGATCTGGAGATCGATGTGGTGCATGAGAGAACATATGGATCCTGAACCTGTTTATAGGTTCACCGTCAATAATTCAGGGATGAAACTATCGGGAGAACGGATCCTGTACCCCTGCTACTTCGATGCCACCCTGGACCGGTCCTCCGGGAGGCGTGTCCCCGCGGCCCTCGCGGTGAAGGCCCCGACCCTCCAGGACCTCGAGCGGGCCCTGAAGAGGGAGCGGCTGAAGTTCCGGGCCGAGGAGAAGTCACACCCTGCCCACTGGCACAAGCGGGAGGGGAGGCTCGTCGTCGCGTGGGGGGGGAGGAAGGAGGAGCTCCTCCGGCGGGTGGCGAAGGCCCTCGACGTGAAGCGGTGATCCCCGTGTACGACCTCCACACCCATACCACCCTCTCCGACGGGGACCTCCTCCCCATCGAGCTCATCCGGCGGGCGGCCGTCCTCGGGTACACCACCGTCGCCATCACCGACCACGTGGACCCCGGGAACCTCTCCCCGGTCATCGCCGCCCAGCTCCCCCTGAAGGAGCCTGCCCGGGAGTACGGGGTGACCCTCCTCGCCGGGGTCGAGATCACCCACGTCCCCCCGGCCTTCATCCCGGCGCTCGCGAGGAGGGCGAAGGATGAGGGGGCCGATATCGTCCTCGTCCACGGGGAGACCATCGTGGAACCGGTCGCCCCGGGGACGAACATGGCAGCCTGCACCTGCCCCGACGTGG
>JAJRCS010000149.1 GCA_028678815.1 Methanomicrobiales archaeon
ATGACCTCCCTGAAGCCCATCTCACACCTCCGGTGTCATGGAGCTGATGAGGATGACGAACATGATGCTCCCGAAGGGCACGATGAGGTAGATGACCACGTAGAGGAACATAGGGCTCACCTCGCCGCTGATGATGGACATGATGGACTGGAGGATGATGAGGAAGAGGGTGCCGGCGACGAGGGCGGTCACGTACGACTCGGCGATGAGCCCGAGGGTCTCGAGAAACATCTTCTGCTGCTGCCGGTTCTCGATGGTGTACTGGGCGGCCTTGGTCCTGTAGTACTCGGTGAGGTTCGTACCGGCCGAGATGGCGGACACCGCTCCCTGGAGGAACTCCTTCATCCGGTCGCTCGGGGTGACCCCGGAGACGACCCGGATGGCATCGGTGAGATCCTTCCCGAAGATCTCGATCTCCCGGACGATGTACCTCGCCTCCACGGAGCTCTCGCCGTAGATGGGGCTCTCCCCGAGGAGCTTGAAGACCTCGGCCGGGGTGATCCCTGCCGTGGACATGGCCGTGATGTAGTTGATGGCATAGGGGAGGGTGGCGTCGATGTTCCTCCTCCGCTCGCCGGCGCGGATGCTCGGGTACACGATGAAGACGACGTAGGTCAGCCCCCCGAAGACGAGGAGGGAGAGGAAGACGGCGAGGACGGTCCCGATGATGAGCCGGTAATCGGACATCTCGACGATGAAATCCGGGAGGGTCCCCTTGTAGGTGATCATCTCGGGGATCCGGAGGAGGTAGGCGAAGACCCCCAGCACGACGGCGGTGCTGATACCGACGAGGAAGGCGGTGACATAGGCCGAGGCGAGGTAGGCCTCGAAGGGGACCGTGATCCGGGCCCGCAGGAGGTTGTTCCGGAGCTCCACGAACTGCGACCGCTTCTTCTTCATCCTCTCCCCGAGGATCTTGAAGCAGAACCGCTGGTAACTGTTCATGCAGCCTTCCCCTCGCTGTAGAGATCGGCCCTGACCACCTCTATCACCGCCTCGGGATCACGGAAGTAGGAGATGAGCATCTTTGCCACGTCCTTGTAGTGCCGGATCATCTTGAGGCGCATCCACTCGAGGAGCTCCTGCCTCCGCTTCAGCTCCTCCTTCATCCGGGCCTCGCTCCAGCCCCGCTCCTCCATGATCTCCTCGAGGATGTAGGACTTCCCCGAGTACCGGATCTCGTCCGTGGTCGGGTGCCAGCGGAAGACCTCGTTCGTGATGAGCTCGTTGGTCCGCGGGTCGATGTCCAGGATCTCGATGATCTGCTTGGACCTGCGGATCCGCTGCCCCCCGATCCGGGCCTGGGCCTGGACGCAGACGAGGTTCAGGGCCGAGAGCATGTTCCTCGGGACCGAGAGGGGCGGGTTCTCGATACGGTGGACCACCGAGGCCACCGAGTCGGCGTGCATGGTGGCGTAGGTGACGTGGCCGGTGGACATCGCCTGGAAGAGGGTGAGGGCTTCCTTGCCACGGATTTCACCGACGATGAGGTACTCGGGCCGCTGACGCAGGGCAGCCCTGAGGAGCTCGTACATGTCGATCTCCCCCTTGCCGTTCGTGTCGAAGGAGTCCCGGGTGATGCTCGGGATCCAGTTCGGGTGGGGCAGCTTCAGCTCCCGGGTATCCTCGAGGGAGACGATCTTGGCCATCGGCGGGATGAAGAGCGAGATGGCGTTCAGGGACGTGGTCTTCCCTGAGGCGGTCCCACCGGCGAAGATTGCGGACTTCCCGCTCTCGACCGCGAGCCAGAGGTAGGCCACGGCGAGGGGCGAGAAGGTGGACCACTCGATGAGGTCCGTGGGGGTGATGGGCTCCTCCCGGAACTTCCGTATGGTGAAGGTGGAGCCATGGGCCGTCACCTCGCTCCCGAGGGTCATCTGGATACGTGACCCGTCGGGCATGGTGGCATCCAGGATGGGCTCGGCGATGGAGATGTGCTTCCCTGCCCGCTGGGCCATCTTCGTCACGAAGGAGTCGAGTTCCTCGGCCGTTTTGTAACTGAGGTTGGTCTTCGTGTTCTCGTAGCTCGTGTGATAGACGAAGATGGGGATGTTCAAGCCATCGCAGGAGATATCCTCGATGTACTTGTCGTGCATGATCGGGTCGACGTGCCCGTCGCCGAGGAACTCCTTCTCGATGTTATAGAGGATCTTCTCCCGTGCAACAGGAGTGAGGGCGATGCCGTAGTCATGGAGGACCGTGTCCACCGCACCCCGGATGGCCTTGTGGGCCGCGTCCTTCGTGAGGTCCTTCGTATTCACCTCGAGGGTCTCGAAGAGCCGCTGCTTCAGCTCCACCACGAGATCCTTCTCGGCAGGGTTGAGGACCGGCTCGAGGACCGTGTAGGTGTACTCGTGGGTCGAGTTGTCATGGAGGACCCGGATGTAGGCAAAGGGCTCGTTCACCGGGTACACCTCAACCTCCTCGATGTTCGGAGCCGGCCGGAAGGCGAGGTCCACGAGGGGGCCGTGGACCCGGGGGTTGTACTCCTCGACCTCCTTCCGGATCACCTTCATGATGTTCAGCTTGCCGAAGATCCCCCGGGACTTCGCCTCCTCGGCGGTCTCCTGCCCGATGACGATGTCCTTGATGACCCCCGAGGGGAGCTGGGACTGCCAGCTCTCGGCGATCTCGCCCGGGATGACCTTCCCGGTCTTGGTATCGAAGACCGCCGTCCGCTCGTGGAGCTTCACCTCGTCGATGGCAAAGGTGGCACCCTTGGGGAGGATGAGGTTACTGATGTCCTTGATCTCGTCCACCGAGACGATGGCCTCCTGGCCCTCCTCCTGCTCACCCTCGGACCAGCGGGTCTTCTTGGCATGGGTGGCCTCCTTCTCCTCGTCCGAGACCGCATCGGCCTGGGTCTCCTCCTCCATGATCTGCTTCAGGGAGGCATCCACGTCATCGGCGGGAACCCCCATGGGGGAGCCCTTGTGGACCTTGAAGATGGTGTCGATGACCGAGGTGACGTCCTTCTCTGACCCGTCCTTCCCTGCCCCTGCCTGGGTTTCCGCCTTGCCCGGGGCTGCGGCCCTCGGGGCTGCGGCCGCCCTTCCCGCCGGCTCCTCGCCGGGGGCAGGGGCGGCCTCCCACTTGCTCTTCCCCTCGACCCTCTGCTCCGCGGGGGTCACGCCCCCGAGGCGCTTGAGGAGGGACTCGGCGTCCACGCCCTCGGAGGACGGCTGCGGCTGGGCGGGCCGGGGGGCAGCCGCCGGTCTCTGTGCTGCCGGTGCCGTAGGGGAGGCAGGCCTCGGGGCCTCGGAGGGGGCGATCCCCTCGAGGCGCCTGAGGATGGTCTCGGCATCCACGCCCTGGGACTGTGGGGCGGCCTGGGCAGGCCGGGGGGGTACGGCCTCCCTCTGGGCAGGAGCCACCTTCTGGGCCACGGCCTTCGCCTCTTCCGGTGAGAGGCCCTCCAGGCGCCTGAGGATGGCCTCGGCATCCACCGTCTGCACCGGCTGGGGGGACTGGGCTGCCTGGGGGGGCTGGGCCGGCTGGGGGGGTGCGACCCTCGCCCTCTGGGCGGGCGGTTTCGGCTCGGCGGGGGTCAGCCCTTCGAGCCGCTTGAGGATGGCCTCGGTATCCGCGGCCTGGGCTGTCTGGGACGGCAGGGGGGATGGTGCCTCCATCCGGCCGGGCGGGGTACCCTTCGCATCCTTCCGGAGATCCTTCTTCCAGGCGGCGATATCATCGAGATCGGTCTTCGTCTCGCCGCCCACGTTCGTGAGATCGAGCTTATCCAGCCGGTCGAGGATTGAGGTGTACTCCACCTCCATCCCCGGGGACGATGCCTGCGGGGCCGGTTCCCTGGCCCCGGTGGCAAGATCCAGCTTCTCGGCCTTGATCTTGCCCTTGGGGACCGGCTTCCCCGCCTCGGGGAGCATGTCCCGCTTGACCTCCTCGATGCCCCGGATGAGGGCGACAAAGTCGTCGTCCTTCTTCGGTGCCTGGGGACGTGGCTGGGCCGGGGCCGCCTCTGCCCGGGGCGGGGCCTGGGCCGGGGCCGGGGCCCGGGACTCCTCCCGGAGGCTCGCGAGGTCGAGCTTCTCGAGGCGGGCCATGACCGAGTCGGTCTCGCCCGAGAGGCCCTGGACCTGCTGGGCCCCTTCCTGCTCGAGGGTCTCCAGGTGCCTGAGGAAGTCCTTCAGCTCGTCTGCCTGGGCCCTGCCCGGGGGCGCCGGGGTGGGGGCCGGGCCTTCGGCCTTCCCCCCCCTCGCCTCACCGGCCGGCCCCCCCGGCCGGAGGTCCCTGTTCTCGATCCCGAGGAGTCCGAGGCGCTTCATCATGGCGTCGAGCTCCTGTTTCTTCTCTGGTTCCTGTGCTGTCATCATTACCCCCCAATCTCGATGACCGATTCAGCATACCGGTCATTGAAGTCGACCATGAATGTGTAGATCTCCTGGGCCCGGTCCACGGCCATGCAGTCGTAGGTCCCGTTCAGGAGCTTGAAGCAGACCTTACCGTCCGTGGTGGTGATGTCGCTCGCGATGATCTGCCGGCCCTTCTTGATGGATACCCGGATCCCCGGCTGGGGAACCCCTTCCCTCGCGAGGGTGAGGCAGAGGATCCCCGGGCTCCGGTGGATACCGCCGAAGGAGGGCAGGTCGTCATCCAGCCGCTTCTTCACATGGCTCTTGTCAAAGATCCGGCACCTCGAGGCGAGGGCATTCACGATGGACTGGCTCACCTCGAAGAGCTCGAAGGTCTCCTGGCCCGTGAGGAGGATGGCGGCCTTGTCCCCGAAGAGGGTCCCCTTCTTGTCGGTGAAGATGACCCCCTCGGGAGAGCCGGCCTCGAAGACGATGTAGAACTTCCGGTCATTCTCATCATGGACCCCGATGCCGTTCACGGCATGGGAACCCGCGTACGCCATGAGCTCGGGATAGCTGTAGCTCGCAACGTAGGTTGAAGTGGAGAGCACTTCATCGATGATCTGGATTATTTCCCCCGTACCAGCATCCACTCCCGGGACGTTCATGCCGTCTGCCCGGTGTTTCGGATCCGAATGCCAGGCTTTGGGCCCAGTGGTCGGTACAAGTATATTTCATCTTCAAGCTATTATTAAATGTTCTGTTTTTAACAATTTGTAATTAAAAGATAAATAGGGAAAAAAACTTTGTTTTATCTCTTTGAGAGGGTGTTTCTCCCCGGTCACCGGGTGGCGCCGCCGAAGAGGGTCCGGGCGAGCCGGTCCACGAACCCTTCCTGCACCTTGACCGGTTCTTCCTTGTACTCAGAGCCCGCGAGATCGGCCGCGATCCTCCGGAAGGCCCGGGAGGCCCCGGAGGTCGGGTACTTGATGACCACGGGGGTCTTGTAGGCTGCTGCCCGCCGGACGTTCGCATCCTCGGGGATCATGTCGATGACCCGGACGCCCAGGACATCCTCGACGCTGTGCCGCCGGAGCTCGGTGTTCTCCATCCCGGCCCGGTTGAGGATCGCCCCGTAGACCTTCCCGCCCACCATCTCGGTGAGGATCTTTGTCTTCAGGGCATCGGCCATGGAGGAGAGCTCGGGGTTCACCACGAGGATCACCTCGTCCGCGATGGCCAGGGCTACCACGCCGTCCTTGCTGATCCCTGCAGGGGCGTCGATGAGGAGGAAGTCGCTCCGGCCAATGAGATCCCGCATGACATCCTTCATCTTCTCCGGATCCGCGTTCTGGAACCCCTGGAGGGAGATCCCACTCGGTACCACCTTGAGGCCATTCGGCCCCTCATAGATGGCATCATCCACGCTCGCTTTCCCGGCAAGGACCTCGTGGAGAGTCACGGGGACGCTCTCGAGACCGAGGACAAGCCCGAGGTTGGCCATCCCGATATCGGCATCCAGGATGAAGGTCTCCTTCCCGAGCTGGGCGAGAGAGGTACCCAGGTTCACGGTTACCGTTGTTTTTCCGGTTCCACCCTTTCCCGATGCAATAGTGTAGGCTCTGAACATTAGAACACCCATCTCATGACGAGATCCCTATAAATCTCATGTTTAACTTTTCTCTATTCAAATACTTATCCGTTGCTACCATTATTCTCACCCTGTACCACTCTTTTCTCCCCCTTCACCCTCATTTGCTTTGTCAGATTTGGGACGGTTCACCGCAAGGTGCCCCAGGTTCAGCTCCGAGAGGAGGTCTGCTGCGTCGTCCTTGAAGCTGTCCCGCATGGTCTTGAGGTGCTCGAGACCCTTCCTGTCCAGCCGCTCCCCCGACTGCCCGGCTTTCCCGGCAACGGGTTTCTGCGCATGCCCCTTCCCCTTCACCCCTGCCACGGCGGGCCGGGGGGCCGGCTCCTCCTTCCTCCCGGTGACCGCAATGACCTTCACGGTCCTCCCGGGGCCCCCGCCGATGCTGACGGGCCGGATCACCGTCGTGCTCGGCGCAACCTCAGGCGCCGGCACCCCCGGCTGCCGGGGAAGATCCACGAGGTAAGCCTCGTTGGTCCTCATCATCCCGGCCACCTGGGCCTTCTCCGAGGGCCCGATGACGACGTCCACCGGGATATCACCGATGGAACGGATGACCCGGAGGGCGTCCCCGCCCCGGATCCCCCGGTACTCGGCGAGGATCCACCTCCCCTCCTCCATGACGAGGAGGGCGTTCGCCCCGGCGATGGGCATGGCGCAGTAGCCGGTGAACCTCCTCTTCTCGAGCTCGGAGAGGAGGGTCCGGAGGGGGATCCCCTTCATGACCTCCTGCCGGTCGGAGGGTGGTATCTGCATCAATCCTTCTCCACCCGCATGCCCCGGATCGCAACCCGGATGAGACCGAGGTTGGCATCCGGCTCGGTGAAGACGCAGACGTTCAGGTCCCCGTGGGGAGCGATGATGAGCTTCCCCTTCCCGGTCTCGAGGATGATCTGGTTCAGGGGCCCGATGTCGATCTCCCGGGCGATCTTGGTCCCCGCCCTGAAGAGATCCTCGGCGTTCGCTGCGACCTGTTCAAAGTCCGCCCGGCCGGCCGACTGCACCGCGAACCCCTCGAAGAAGGTCGAGACGGCGATGACCCCCGGCTGCCTGAGGATCTTCTGGATCATCCGCTCGTCGATGAGGGGGGGTTCCCTCGGGGGCTTCTCCACCTTCTTCGGGACCCGGGTGATCTCCACCTTCTTTCTCTGGGGCCGGGGAACCGGGATCCCGGGCTCCCCTGCCGGGGCCGGGGGCTCCTCCTTCTCCACGGTCACCGCCACGGGGGGGGCCACCGGTTCCGGGGGCACCACGGGGGCCGGCTCCTTCGGCGCCTCCTCGACAGGGGGCTTCACGAGGCCCGACCTCCGGAGGAGGGAGGCGATCTTCGCCTTCCGGTCAGGCTCAACCGGGGCCGGGGCGGGGGCCGGGGCCGGGGCGGGAGCCTCCCGCTCGGGCGGCTTCTCCGGGGGCTTCACCTCTATGACCTCCGGCTCCTTCTCCGGCTCCTTCTCCTTCACGGGGACGGGTGCCGGTGCCTCGCGTTTCGGGGCAGGAACAGGGGCCTCCTCTGCCATGGATTTCACCCCGAGCTTCGCGAGGAACCCCTTCCCGGTTACCGGGGGTGCCTCTTCGGGCTGCTCGAGGACCTCGAGGCGCTGGATGAAGGCCTTGAGCTCGTCGATATCGCTCTTCGCCTTCTCCTCCCCGGGCGGCACGGCGGGTTCGCCGGTGACCGTGGCAGGCGGGGTGGTCTCCGCCATGGAAGGCGCCTGCGGGGAACCGGCTGCCGACCCCTCGCCTGCCCCGGCCTCTGCCCCTTCCTCGAGTTCCCGCCGGATGGAGGTGATATCCAGGCGCTTGATCCGCTTCATCATCTTCCCGAGGTCGACCTTGACCCGGCCTTCGGGCACGTCGGCCCCGGGGGCCGGTGCGGGAATACCGGCCGCCTTCTCCCCGGGAGCGGGATGGGTTCCCGCCAGGGGGGCGGGGGCCGGCTCGGGGGCCTTCGCCGGGACCCCGGGCCCCTTCCCGGGTGTTGCCGGTTCCCTGAGCCTCTTTATGATGGCCGAGAGATCGGTCTCCGTGGTGACGTGGGCCGGAGCGGGCGGGGACGGGGGTGCCTTCTCCTCCGGCACGGGGAGCCGGGGTGCTTCGGGGACCGGCTCCTCCCTCGCCGATGGGGGCGGGGGCGGGGTCGTCGGGGGCTCGGCCGCGGGTTCAGCCCTCGGGGGGACCCTCACCGGTTCCTGCTTCTCCACGATCCTCGGGGTGGCAAACCTCTTCATCATCGAGGAGAGGACGTTCTCCTCCTTCGGCTTCTCTTCCCTGGCCTGGGGATGCACACCGGCGGAGGGGACCTTCTCCTCGGCGAGGAGGAGCCCCCGGTTGTCGCAGATGATCATGGCCTCCCTGAACTGCTCCTCGTCGTACCTGATGACCTCGAACTCGGCGATCTGCTCCTTTTCCAGCAGGTCGAGGGATGCCTTCCCCTTGAACAGGGTCCCTCCCTGGGTCAGGTACGACGCCACCACCCTCCCCATGTCCACGAGGATACCGCCCTTGCCCGAGGAGGTGGTGACCTTCACCGCCCCGACGAAGTTCCTGAGCTTTGGCATGACCTCCGGGAGGGACCCCCTGATCTTCCCCGTCGGTGTCGGTGTCGTGGTCATAGGAAATCTAGAGTGCCGCGATGATCCGTTCCTTGTTCTTCTTCAGCTCGTACCTGATGCGCCCGATGTTGCCCGTGTTGTTGCTCACGATGGCGATGAGCTCGTCCTTGGAGAGGGGGGAGAGGAGGATGGGGCCCTTCTCGAGCTCGACGAGCATCTGGTGGAGCTCCCCTTTCCCCAGCTCGTTCCCCATGGCCTCGGCGGTGCCCATGCCGGTGGACGCCATGGCACCGAGGGCGTCGGTATCGACCTTCCCCGAGACCGCGCTCTCGATGACCATCCCGTCCCTCCCGACCACCACCGCGGCGAATACACCCTCCAGTTTCAGGAATTCGGCCAGGATCTGATTCAGCATAAGAGATCATCCCCTTTTTCGAGTCTTAATGCTTCTCCCTCACCGCTCCGGTGCCCGTGGCGGACGAGTTCGATGGGCCATGCCCGCTTCCCGATGGCATGGGTGGCGCAGGAGATGCAGGGATCATAGGACCGGATGACCATCTCGATCCGGTTCGCCGCCGCCTCGGTGAGGGCGCCGTCCTTCACCAGGGGGCGTGCCACCGCCTCGACGGTCCTGTCGATGGCATAGTTGTTCTGGCAGGTGGCCACGAGGAGGTTGCACCGTTCGATGAAGCCCTTCTCGTTCACCGTGTAGTCATGGATGAGGGTCCCCCTCGGGGCCTCGATGATCCCGACCCCCCGGGTGGCCTTCACGCCGGACACGGGGGCCCGGATGTTCGTCCCCGTGATGGCGGGGTCCTGGAGGAGCTCCACCGCCCGTTCGCAGCTCGCCAGGAACTCCACGTACCTGGCCAGGTTATAGGCGAGGGGCGCCTGCACGGTCTCCCCGAACTTCGCCCGGTACTCCTTCAGGGCGGCATCGGCGACGGGGGTGCCCATGGAGCTGCAGATATTCAGCCGGGCGAGGGGCCCGACCCGGTAGAAGGTCCCGTTCTTGAGCCTGGTGAACTTCAGGTACGACCAGTCCTCGGAGAACTCCTCGATCTGCTTCGTGTAGTCCACCCCGGTGAAGGTCCCGAGGGGGCTCCGGTCCTTCCCGATGATCTCGACCGTACCTTCGTAGGGCGAGTACTTCTTCTCCTTCGTCATCCCGAGGAACCCGGTCTCCACCGTGCCGAGGGTGAGATCGGTCCCGTCCATCATGACCCGGGCGAGGTCCCACCCCTCCTGGGCGATGGCGAGGCCGCCCTTTGCCATGGCGAGGAGGCTCCCCCGGGTTGCCTCGTCCAGGGGACGGGACATCCCGCCGGGGATGGCGTTCGACGGGTGGATGGGCTTCCCGCCCACCGCCTCGGTGATCCGCTGCCCGAGCTTCCTCACCTCGATGGCCTTCTTCGCGAGGGCAGGGGACTTCTTCGCGATCCCGATGACCGACCGGTCGGCGGCCGGGGCGTCGTGGCCCACGATGAAGTCCGGGGCCGCGAGCATGAAGAAGTGGATGGCATGGGAATGGATGTACTGGGCATGGTTGAGGAGTTCCCGGAGCTTCTTCCCCGTCTCCGGGGGCTCCGCCCCGAGGATGGCGTCCACGGCCTTCACCGAGGCGAGGTGGTGGGAGGTCGGGCAGATCCCGCAGATCCTCGGGGTGATCCGGGGGGCCTCCTCGACCGCCGCCCCGATGAGGAACTTCTCGAACCCCCTGAGCTCCATGACGCTGAAGTGGGCCCGCTCGACCTGGTTCTGGGCGTTCAGGGTGATGCGGACCTGGGCATGCCCCTCCAGCCGGGTCATGGGACTGATCCGGATCTCGGTCATACGTTCCTCTCCTTGATGAGGTCCCGGATCTTCGAGATCCCCTTGTCCTCCATGATGAGGGAGCCGATGGTGAAGGGGTAGAAGGTGTGGGCCACGTCGTAGATCTCCTTCTCGATCTCGGCCTCGGGCTTGTCGGTGAGGTCTGCTATCCGTCGGATCATCATGTTGTAGATATCCCGGCAGGGCTCCCTGAGAATATCAAGGGACGGCCCGTTGCACCCGTGGCAGGGAACGTTGCTGTGGGGGCAGGAGGCCCCGCACCGGCCGAAGGTGACGGCGCCCAGGCAGAGGTACCCCTGGCCGAGGAGGCAGTGCTCCCGGTCGGGGATCCCCTCGTACCGCCGCTTCAGCTGCCACTTCTCGTGGGCCCCCATGACCCGGTCGCACTCCGAGCAGACCGACTTCTTGGAGAGGGCGAGGGGCTCGCCGGCGACGAGGGCAGGGAGGATCTTCTTCAGGTACATCTCCTTGGGGGGGCAGCCGGTGATGTAGTAGTCCACCTTCTCGATGTCCCCCACGGCAAAGGCCCGGTACAGGAACGGGGGCACGTCCTTCGGGATGACCCCGTCGGGCTTCACGGTCTCGACCCCCCGGAAGACGTAGTTGAACATGTCCTCCTTGTTGAAGAGCATGGAGAGCCCCGAGATCCCGCCGTAGCAGGCGCAGGTCCCGAGGGCGACCACGGTCTTCGCCCGCTTCCGGATCTTCCTCAGCCGTTCCTGGTTCTCCTCGTTCCTCACCGCCCCGGTGACGAAGGCGATGTCGATCCCCTCGGGGGGCTCCTTCACGTCCATGATGACCGGGGCATAGACAATCTCGGCCTTCCCGAGGACGTCCAGGAGTGCCTCGTGGAGGTCCAGGATCGCGATGGTGCACCCGGAGCAGCTCGCCAGTTCCTCGATGGCTATCTTCATGTCGTCCCTCACTGCAGGATGAGCTTCTTTAAGCAGGCGTTCGGGCCCGTGTGGACGATCTCGAGCTTCGCCTTCTTCCCCGTGATCTCCTCGATGGCCCCCACCACGTACCCGTAGAGGGTCTGGCAGAGTGGCCCGCCCTGGACCTGGCCGTTCCGCCGGAGGGTCTGCCGGACAATGCAGTCATGGAAGACGAGGTAGATGAAGGTGGAGCCGTTCTCCTGGATGATGTAGGAGGTCTTGTCGGCCGGCTTCCAGATCTCGAAGCTGAACTGGCCCCGGAGGATATCGGAGAGCTCCTTCAGCGCCTCCTCGATGTTCTCCATCTTCTCGAAGTACTTCGCGACCTCGTGGCCGTACTTCCGCCCTGCCCGGTAGGTGACGGCGTTCGCCCCCCTCCCCGCGACCTCCTCGAGGGAGCGGATGATGAGGCCGTTCAGCTTCATGAGGCCGTGGAGGGTGTCCTCCAGCTCCTCCGGGTGGGGGATGCAGGTGAGGGGCACATCCTCCGACCGGTAGACGAGGTCCGAGGTGAAGGCCCCCTTCAGTTTCTCGATGGTGCCGTCGGACATCAGATCACCCATTCCAGGGTCATTTAAATCACCCTGTTCGGGCAGTGTTCCACTGCCCTCATCAGGTAATCTGGACTGCCTTCGGCAGTCATCAGATCACCCTCCGCAGGGTGCCTGATGCCACCCTGCCAGGATGATTCTCGCCCGCTTCCAGCGGCCATCAAATCACCCTGTTCAGCATCTCGCAGACCCGGATGTCGATGTAATGCCTCTTGGAGGGGTAGACCCCCTTGTGCTCAAGGGCCTGTGCCGGGCAGATCTCGTGGCAGGAGAGGCAGCCCATGCAGTTCTCGGGGTGGACAGGGACCGAGAGGCTCTCCCTGAGCTCGTAGACATGCATCGGGCAGTCCTTCACGCAGAGGCCGCACCCGTTGCACGAGTTTTCGTCAACCCTGATCTCAATCACAGAACCGTACCTTCCCGTAATCAGGAGAAGCTTCTACCTGCAAAGTTAAATACTTATATTGCCCAAAACAAGGCCAAAACGGGGAACCGTCAAGCATAAGAAGCAGGCCAGAAAAATATCAGACCATCCATGATCCTCCCGATCCTCCTCGCCGCCCTCGCCGTCCTCGTCACCCTCGCCTATGCCTCCGTGCTCGACGTGAGAGACCGGTCCGTGCCGGTCCGCGTGTGGTACCCCCTCTACGTCGTGGGATCCATCGCGGTGATCTGGTACCTCGTCACCGCCCCCGCGGGGGCGGGCACCGTGGCCGGGTACGCAGCCCTCATCGTCACCGTCATCTATGGCATCGAGCTCGAGGCTGAGAACGGGGAGGTCCCGGGGCATGTCCTCGCCCTCGCCGTGGCGGCCACCCTCCTCCAGGGGATTGCCTGGGGGTTCCTCTGGAACAGCCTCGGGCCGGTGGCCATCCTGGGCTTCATCGCCCTCGCCGCCGCCCTTTGGAAGGGCCTCGACCTCGAGAGGAGAGCGAGCCGTGCCGGGGTGGAGCTCCCCCCGTTCCAGCAGTGGTTCCGGTTCTGGCACATCCCCCTCGTCATCGCCCTGCAGGGGGTGGGCTGGTGCGGTCTCTTCCTCGCAGGGAATGGGGGGACAGGCGACCTCCTCCTCATCCTCGTCGCCCTCTACGCCGAGCTCTTCCTCGCCTTCGCCGCGATGAACCTCTTCGGGGGGGCCGATGCCATAGCCTTCATCTGCATCGCCCTCTTCGTCCCCGTCTTCCCCCTCGAGCCGGTCCTCGGCTACCCGCCCCTCCGGTTCCTCCCCTTCTCCGCCCTCACGAACGCGGTCATCCTGAACCTCGTGACGCCCCTCGGGTTCTTCCTCTGGAACGCGGTGAGGGGGAACCGGGCGCCCTTCCCCTACACCTTCTTCGGGTACCCCGTGGAGGGGAAGGCCATCGAGAAGAGCTATGGCTTCGTCATGGAGGACTTCCACGAGGAGGGGGGTGAGCTCAGGCGCCGGTTCATCCCCATCGGTGAAGCCCTCGGCCGGATGGTGAAGGGGAAGGGGAGGATCTACACGAAGCACCTGAGGGAGCACCCGGAGCGGTTCACCCGGGAGCTCGCCCTCTACCGGAGGGCCGGCGTGGTCTGGATCTCGTACGGGGTCCCCTTCATCCTCCCCATCCTCGCCGGCTTCGCCGTGGCCCTCTTCGGGGGGGACCTCCTCTTCGCGGCCATGAGCGCGGTGGCAGGGGTGTGAAAGGAGCTCCATGACCATGATACCCGTGAAATTCCAGGGCGGCCTCATTCCCGTGGTGGCCGTCGATGCCCGGACCAGGGAGGTCCTCATGGTGGCGTACGCCAATGATGAGGCCCTCGACCTCACCCGGAGGACCGGCTTTGCGCACTACTACAGCCGCTCCAGGAAGAAGATCTGGAAGAAGGGGGAGGAGAGCGGCCATCTCCAGCGGGTCGTCCGGATCCTCGTGGACTGCGATGGGGACACCCTCCTCTACGAGGTCGAGCAGGCGGGGGTCGCCTGCCACACCGGCCACCGGTCCTGCTTCTACCGGACCCTTGAGGGGGAGGAGATCGCCCCGCAGGTCCTCGACCCGGACGAGGTGTACGGGAAGAAGAAGGGGAAGGGCTGAGGCCTGTGCCGGGATCCCTGCACCTCCCCCTTCCCTGACCGGATGAAAATAAAAAAATCAATGACCCCCTGCATGCAACCTTTCCCTGAATAATATATCAATCACCGAAAGGAGGCGAGAGTTTTTATGAAGATAGTCCCGGATACAAGCGCCGTCATAGACGGGCGCATCACCCAGATGATACGCACGGGTGAATACAAGGGCTCGGTCATCATCATCCCCGAGGCGGTGGTGGCGGAGCTCGAGGCACAGGCGAACCAGGGCCGGGAGATCGGGTTCTCGGGCCTCACCGAGCTCCAGGAGCTCTCCCGGATCGCGAAGGAGGGTACCATCGAGCTGAAGTACATCGGGGAGCGGCCGACCCTGGACCAGGTGAAGCTCGCGAGCGGCGGCGAGATCGATGCCCTCATCCGGAAGGTGGCCATCGAGCACGGGGCCCAGTTCATCACGAGCGACGTGGTCCAGGCCGAGGTCGCCCGGGCGAAGGGCCTCGACGTCGTGTACTTAAAGCCCCAGATCGGGGACTTTGCCCCCCTGGCCATCGACCAGTTCTTCGACGAGAACACCATGGCGGTCTACCTGAAGGAGCGGATGCCCCCCCTCGCGAAGAAGGGCACCCTGAAGGAGGTCCGGCTCGTCACCACGAGCGACGTGCCCCTCTCGGAGCACGAGCTGAAGGGCATGGCCCAGGAGATCCTCGAGCGGGCGAAGCGGGACCCCGACGGCTTCATCGAGCTGGAGAAGCGCGGGGTGACGGTGGTCCAGATCGGGTCCCTGCGCATCGCCATCGCCCGCCGGCCCTTCTCCGACGGGATGGAGATCTCCGCAGTCCGGCCCGTGGGGAAGGTCACCCTGGAGAACTACGGGAAGGCAGATCTCATCAAGAAGCGGGTCATCTCCGACCGGCGGGGGCTCCTCATCGCCGGCCCGCCGGGCTCGGGGAAGACGACCCTCTCCCAGTCCATCGCCACCTTCCTCTCGGACCATGGCCTCGTGGTGAAGACCATGGAGGCCCCGCGGGACCTCCAGGTCCCGGACCAGATCACCCAGTACACCTCCCTGGAGGGCTCGATGCAGTCCACGGGTGACGTCCTCCTCCTCGTCCGGCCGGACTTCGTCATCTTCGACGAGCTCCGGAAGGACGAGGACTTCACCACCTTCGCCGACATGCGCCTCGCCGGGGTGGGGATGATCGGGGTCGTCCATGCCCACGAGGTGCAGGACGCCCTCCAGCGGATCCTCGAGCGGGTGCCCTTCGGGATGCTCATCCAGGTGGTGAACACCATCTTCTTCGTGACGGACGGGGATGTCTCGCGGGTGTACGAGCTCCAGTTCGGGATCCA
>JAJRCS010000090.1 GCA_028678815.1 Methanomicrobiales archaeon
TGATGCAGCGACCGCCCTCGTCGACCTGCTCAACTCACCGAATGTTGACGATACCTACACCAAGCTCTCCTTCATGATCGAGGAGCCCTGGCTCAGGATCGACACCATCGGCGACAAGTACGTCGGCGACACGTTCAAGATCACCGGTACCACGAACCTCGCCGAGGGCGACACGATCCTCATGACCGTGACCTCCTCCTCGTTCCAGCCGACCGAGAAGACCCAGACCGGCGAGTTCAGCGGTTCCTCCGGCTCCGTGACCGTGCAGAAGGGCGACACGTACAACACGTTCTCCTTCGACGTCGATGCCTCCACCTTCAAGCCCGACGAGTACCTCGTCAAGGCGGAGTCCATCGAGCCGTCCCAGAGCACGACCACGACCTTCAACGTCCTTGAGGGCCAGCCCACCACCGTCCCGACCACCGAGCGGACTCCGATCATCACCATCCCGGAGACCCCGATTCGGACCACTGAGGTCACCACCGTTGTACCCACCACGACTGCGAAGCCGCAGCCCGGGTTCGGTGCACTGGTTGCCCTCGTTGGCCTCGGAGCGGTTGCGCTGCTCGTGCTGCGCAGACACTAATCCCACCCTTTTTTTCTGCGGAATTCAGTCAGGTTTCTGTTCTTCCCCCGACACCGGGGCCCGTTCATCTCCCCTGTTCATCCGCCTATCAGGGATCGGCTCTCCCGCGTCCTTTCCCCGTCCAGCGTGGGGGCCGCGGAAGGGTGACCCGGCCGCCAAGTTTCTATGAGATGAGGACGAAGGGTACGTGAAGGGGCAGAGTCACCGATGAAACTCTTGGTCAAGGTCATGGACATCGCGTCCCCCGGGGTCCTCCTCCACCAGACGGATGCAGGGACCATCGGGGTGCTGGAGGGGGACCGGGTGAGGGTCTTTAACGAGGCGAGCGGGGAGTCGGCCACGGCCCTCGTGAGTATCACCAGCTCCGTTCTGGCCCCGGGGACCATCGGGATCTACCGGAAGACCAACGGCCGCCTGGGATTCGCGGAGGGGAGCACGGCCGAGGTGAGGGACGCCGAGCGGCTCGCCTCCATCGATGCCATCAAGAAGAAGATGGACGGGGGGCGCCTCACCCAGGAGGAGATCCTCGGCATCGTGAAGGACACCGTGGCCGAGAACCTCTCCCCCGTGGAGATGACCGCCTTCGTCACCGCCTCCTACATCCATGGTCTCGACATGGACGAGGTGGAGCACCTCACCCGGTCCATGGTGGAGACCGGGGACCGGATCCAGTTTGCGACCCACCCCATCGTGGACAAGCACTCCATCGGGGGGGTGCCGGGGAACAAGATCTCCCTCATCGTGATTCCGGTCATCGCTGCGAGCGGCCTCCGGATCCCGAAGACCAGCTCCCGGGCCATCACGGGGGCCGGGGGGACCGCGGACCTCATGGAGGTCCTCGCCCCGGTGGAGTTCTCCTCGGAGGAGGTGAAGCGGATGACCGAGAAGGTCGGGGGGGTCATCGTCTGGGGGGGCTCGACGAACATCGCCCCGGCGGACGACCGGTTCATCATGGTGGAGTACCCCTTCCGGATCGATGCGACCGGCCAGATGCTCGCCTCGGTCATGGCGAAGAAGTCCGCGGTGGGGGCCGATCTCGCGGTCATCGACATCCCGGTCGGGGCCGGGACCAAGGTCCTGACCGTCCAGGACGGGAGGAGGCTCGCCTCCCAGTTCATGGAGCTCGGCGAACGGATGAAGATCCACGTGGAGTGCGCCCTCACCTACGGCGAGTCCCCCGTCGGGCATGCCATCGGCCCGAACCTGGAGGTGCACGAGGCCCTCGTGCTCCTCGAAGGTGCCCAGGTGCCCGGCTCCCTCCTCCAGAAGAGCCTCGCCCTCTCCGGCATCGCCCTGGAGATGGCGGGGAAGGCGGCCCGGGGCCAGGGGTACGCCATGGCCGAGAGCCTCCTCCGGAACGGGAAGGCCCTCGAGAAGCTCAGGCAGATCATCGAGATCCAGGGCGGGGACCGGGAGGTCAAGGCAGAGGATATCGTCCCGGGCGAGCACCGGTTCGTGGTGAACGCCCCCCTGGACGGGTACGTGGTGGAGCTGAACAACCGGGCCCTCATCACCGTGGCCCGGGCGGCGGGCGCCCCCCATGACCGGGGAGCCGGCCTTCTCATCCATGCCAAGAAGGGGGCGAAGGTAAAGCAGGGGGAGCCCATCATCACCATCTATGCCGAGCGGAGCTGGCGGCTCCAGAAGGCGGTGGAGATCGGCCGGCAGCTGATGCCGATCCTCGTGGAGGGGATGCTCCTCGGGCGCATCTCCCCGGTTCACTGGATCTGAACCCGGTCCGCCCCATCCCTTCAGCCGGGGAGTTCCCCTGTCCCCTGTACGGCCTTCCGGGGATGTATCGGTCCCGGGGATGGCAGGGATGGCGGAGGGTATACCTCCGGCGGTCCTCTTTTTAAAGACATTCATAATATTTAAATATGGTACCAATCTCAGGGATTGTTTTGGAGCTGAAAAACATATTAAAACCATTTTTATGCATCAGTTTAATAAAATCACAATTTAAATTCATTATCAGTTATTGATAATGTTTAAATAGAATGGTGTGCAATTCTATGCATTTGAGGTGAGCGAGATGAGGTTATCCATCACTGCATTCCTGATTATCCTCATATGCACGCTCTCAGCGGTGGCACAGGCG
>JAJRCS010000208.1 GCA_028678815.1 Methanomicrobiales archaeon
CTGCGGGGGTGGCCCCTCAGATCCCGGCCCGGCTGACGAGGGATGTTGCAGCCTCCGCCGCCCTTGCGAGGATCTCCTCCTCCCCCGGGATCTCCCCGTGGTGCATGAGGATCCTGCCGTCGCAGATGACGGTGTCCACCGAGGATCCCGTCGCCGAGTACACGAGGTTCGACTCCTCGGAGAAGAGGGGGGTGAGGGAGGGCGAGCGGAGGTTCACGAGGACGAGGTCGGCAGGAGCGCCCGGTTCGATCCTCCCGGAGGGGATCCCCAGAGCCCTGGCCCCCGCCGCGGTCGCCATGTGGAGTGCCTCGGGGGCAGGGAGGGTGGTCTGGGTGTTCCAGGCGAACTTCTGGAGGATCGCCGCATCCTTCATGGCGCCGAACATGTCGAGGCTGTTGTTGGAGGCGCAGCCGTCCGTCCCGAGGGTGACGTTCACCCCGGCCTCCTTCATCCACGGGTAGGGCATCGCCCGGTTCACGGCGAGCTTCATGTTGCTCGTGGGATTGTGGGAGGCGGAGGTGCCCCTGGCGGCCAGGAGGGCGCACTCGTCCCGGTCGAGCCAGCAGCAGTGGGCTGCCACGGTCTGTTCCGTGAGGCAGCCGCAGGCATCCAGGTGCGCCGCGGGGCGCTTCCCGTGGGCGGCGAGGCAGTCCCGGACCTCCTGCTCCGTCTCGGCGAGGTGGACATGGATCCCGATCCCCTCCTCCCGGGCCAGGTCCGCGCACCACCGGAGGGCCTCGGGGGAGACGGTGTAGGGGGCGTGGGGCCCGACCGCTGCCCGTATCAGCGGGTTTCCCATGCCCTTCACGAAGGAGACGAACCGCCCGGTGGCCTTCATCTCCTTCTCGCGCTTCTCCGGGTCCCCGAGGTCGATGAACCCGTAGGAGAGGGTGGCCCGGAGCCCCATCCCTGCCGCCGCCCGGGCAGCCTCCTCCATGAAGAAGTACATGTCATTGAAGGCCACCGTGCCGGACCGGATCATCTCGAGGCAGGCGAGCTCCGTCCCCGCGAAGACATCCCCACCGGCCAGGTGGGCCTCCAGGGGCCAGATCTTCGTGGTGAGCCAGTCCTGCAGGGGCATATCGTCGGCATATCCCCGGAGGAGGGTCATGGCCGCGTGGGTATGGGTGTTCACGAGGCCGGGCACGAGGAGGAGCCCCTTCCCGTCGATCCTCGTCGCGGCGTCCCGCCGGAACCGCTTCCCGGCGTCGCCCCCCAGGGCCGCGATCCTCCCCCCGCCGTCAACGAAGACGTCCACCGTCCTCCCCCGGTGCCTGATCCCCTCGACGAGGATACTGCCCCGGTCGCCCAGGATCGCCGGGCCCTTCACCCTGTCCTTCACCCCATCACCCCGATGATCTTCTCCACGATGGCCCCCGTCCGGTCGGCGTGGGCCCGGGACGCCTCGAGGATATGCTCGTAGGTGGGGGCGTCCCCGCCGATGCCATGGGCATAGTTGTCCACGGTGCAGAGGGCCGAGAAGGGGATCCCGAGCTCGCAGGCGAGGGTGGCCTCCGAGGCGAGGGTCATCCCCACGAGGTCGGCGACCCGGGCGAGGGCCCGCACCTCGGCCACCGTCTCGATCCTCGGCCCCCTCGTCTGGGCATAGACCGCCCCCCGGTGGGCCCCCGGGACGATCCCCCCGAGGGTCTCCGCGAGGCCCGGGTCCAGGGCGGGGAGGACATGGCTGATGGCATGGTCATGGAGGGAGGGGCACTCCCCCCAGGTGAGGAAGTCCCCGGGGATGGCGAGGGCCCCCGGCGGGATCTCCCGCTTCAGGGACCCCGCCGAGCCGATGGCCACGAGCCGGTCGACCCCCATGAGGGCGAGGGCGGCCATCCCCGCCCGGAAGTTGATCCGGTGCGGGGGGAGGCCCCGCTGGTGCCTGAGGAGGAGGGCGATCTCCCCGCAATGTACCTCGGCAGGGCCGTACGGGGTATCCACCCGCCGGGGCTCGAGCCGGGGAAGCCTCGAGAAGAGGAGGCTCGTCCCCCCTAGGATGCCGAGCATCCGTCCCTCCGCCTGGCATCCCCGGCCATCCCTGTTTCCTCCACCTTTCCCGGACCCCCGTTACCACCCGGTGTTTCTCCTCCGGGTAAAAAAAGGTGTCCGTACCTCTCCCCCCGGGGGCCGGCCGGGAGCTCCGCCGGGGATCGTGATGCCGGCTGTCGGGCTGTTAAGGTTTTTCACCTAAAGAGGATAAAATGAAGAGGTTCATTCATCCCATCAACAACGACTGATTTGTTTAACATTTAAATGATCATGTGGAGATAGCTAGAAAAGAAAGTTATTTATACTATTGCTATCAAAAGACTCTCTATCCTCCGGAGACCTTGCATCCCACTCCTTACCGGGAGCATCCCGGAGGAAGCTCTTCCTCGACCATCCCTCCCTTCGGGTACCCTTTTCGCCGTGCAGGACCCTCCTGGAGGGTTGAGGTCCCCCCGGGTCAACCGGTATCCCGGGATTCCCCTTCCCGCGTCTCTCCCCGTGAAGACCCTGAAGAAGCGGGGGCCCTCCCTCGTGGGGCATCGGAACACTTTAAATTCCCTGCGCACAATATGGTTAGGGG
>JAJRCS010000094.1 GCA_028678815.1 Methanomicrobiales archaeon
GGTCCCCCACATGGGGTGGAACACCATCCAGAGGGTCAGGGACGATCCCCTCTTTGACGGGCTGAAGAGCGAGGAGTACGTCTACTTCGTCCACTCCTACTACTTCGACACGCCCCGGAAATACGCCGCCACGGACACGGAGTACATCCTCCCCTTCGCCTCCTCCGTCCACCACGGCAGGGTCCACGGGGTCCAGTTCCACCCCGAGAAAAGCGGCGAGGTGGGGCTCCGGATCCTCGGGAACTTCATCGGGATGCTCTAGTATTCCTCAGCCCTTCTGTTCCCGGTAGTACTTCCACAGCTCGTACCCGAGCATCACGGCAATCACGAGGAGTCCCCCGAGGAAGAAGACCAGGGGAAGGGACGGCACGGCGGGGACCGCTGCCATGTCGGGGGTGGCCAGGGGCACCGGTGTCGGTGTCGCGGCCGTCCCGGCCGTCTGGTTCATGGCCGCCTCCTTGGCGAGCTGATCCCCGGCGATGCCCGCCCCCTCGGCGGGTCCCCTCGGCAGGCCGGGCGGGAGCGCGTTCTGGAAGGCGGGGGCGGCGGCCGGGAGGAAGGCCGGGCCGGCGAAGGCGAGGACGAGGGTGGCAAGGATCACCACCGAGAAGAGGGAGGCGTACCGGAGGAGGATCCCCTTCAGGTCCCCGCCCCGGGGGACGACGATGAGCATCTGTTCCCGGAGGCCGTAGACCTTCACCTCGCGGCCCTTCTGGGACCACCTCCGCTCGACGATGGTGATGATCTCCGCGTCCACCAGGTTCTCCAGGTGGTACTGGACGGTGGTGATGGGGATGGAGAGCGCCTCGGCGATATGGGTCGCCGTCTCGCTCCCGTTCTTCAGGAGCTGGAGGATCTCCCCCGCCGTCCTGCTCGCGATGGCCTTCGCGATCTTCTGGGCCTTCGCGTCGCCGGGCTCCAGGATGATGACGCCGCTCCCGTCAGGCATGGAGCACCTCCTTTCCGTCAGGAACGGAGGGCTTCATGGCATCAGGCATGGAGCACCTCCTGCCGGCAGGCGGAGGGCTGCAGGGCATCAGGCATGAAGCACCTCCTTTCCGCGAGGAATGGGAGGGCTGCAGGGCATCAGCCATGCAGCACCTTCCCTATCTCTTCCCGGGCGAGGGCGAGGGCCCCGGCGATGGCCCCGGCATCGGGCCCCCCGCCCTGGGCCTTCTTCGGGCTCCCGCCGCCCTTCCCGCCGAGGGCCGCGCAGACCTTCACGACGAGATCAGCGGCGCTCACCCCGTCCCTCCCCGAGGCGCCGGCCACGTGGACCGGGCCGTTTCCGCCGGCGAGGACGGCGATCCCGCCCTTCTCCGCGACCTGCTGGGCGAGGGCGACGAGGTCCCGGGGTCCGAGGTCGATGCGCCTGACGAGGACCGGGACGCCCTGCAGGAGCTCGGGCTCGGCGGTCTTTGCCTCGAGCTCCGCGAGCCGGGCCCGGAGCCGCTCGAGCTCCTTGCCCCGCTCCTTCCACTCGGTGAAGAACCGGTTCGCCGAGCCGGGGAGGTTCTCGGGCTGGACCGAGAGGGCCCCCGCGGCATCGGAGAGAAACTTCTCCACCCTCTGCATGTGGTAGAGGGCGGCGATCCCGGCGGCGAACTCCAGCCGCTCCACCCCGTCCTGGATATGCTCGACCCGGATGACCTTCACGGCCCCCACCTCGCCGGTGGAGTGGCAGTGGGTCCCGGCGCAGGCCTGGACCTCGCCGTCCACCTGCACGACCCGGATCTCCTTCCCCGGCGGGACGCCGCCCTGGTAGAGGTCGAAGCCGAACTTCTGCTCGGCCTTGTCCCGCTCCTCCCACCGGATGTAGACCGGGATGTCAGCCATGACCATCCGGTTCGCCTCCACCTCGATCCGCGCCACCTCCCCGGGGGTGATGTGCTTGAAGTGCCGGATGTCGAGCCGGGAGGACTCGCTCCCCTTCTGGGCCCCCGCCTGGTGGATGTGGCTCCCGAGGACGACCTTTGCGGCATGGAGGAGGATGTGGGTCCCCGTGTGGTGGCGCATGAGGGAGAGCCGGCGCTCCTCGTCGAGCTTCCCCTTCACCCGCTCGCCCAGCCTGAGGACCCCGCCCTTCGTCTGGTGGAGGATCACCTCCCCAAGCTTCACCACGGACTCGACCCGGATGATCCCCTCCGCCGTGACCAGGGTACCCGTGTCCGAGGGCTGCCCCCCGCCCTCGGGGTAGAAGAGGGTCTCGTCCAGGACGGCGAACCCGTCGAAGGTGTCGAGGACCGTAGCCTCGAACTCCATCTCCCCGGCTGCCTCGTAGTAGAGGGGCCGGGTCGGCGGGAGTTCCTTCGCCCGGTCCCGGTACTTCGCCAGGGGGTCCTCGGCGGCGCGGGCCTCCCCGGCATGGAGATCGGCGATCCGGGAGTAGAAATCGTCGGGGACCTCTGCCCGGACCCCCTCCTTCTCCGCGAGGTCCTGCACCGTCTCGGGGGGGATGCCGTGGGAGTCATAGAGGGTGATGACCTCGGCGAGGGGGATGGCCTCCCCCTTCTTCCTGTACCCCGTGGCCAGCCGCTGGACGATCCGCCCGCCCCGCTCCAGGGTCTGCCGGTACCG
>JAJRCS010000098.1 GCA_028678815.1 Methanomicrobiales archaeon
GGGTACCGGAAGGTGGCGGTGACCGTTGCAGACGCCCCCACCGCGGGGGAGATACGCAGCCTCTTCCCGGACGCCATTATCGTCGCCGTCCACACCACCGGCCTCTCCCGGGAGGACGCGGAGACCCTCGTCTCCGCCGCCGACCTGGTGACCACCTGCGCCTCGCGCCACCTGAGGGAGCTCGGGGCCACCGCCCTCGTCCAGGCGGGGACCGGGATCCCGGTCTTCGGGTTCACCCGGGCGGGGAAGGAGATCATCCTCGCGAAGGTCCGGGAGTCGAAGGCCCCCGTCGTGGTGAAGTTCGACCGGCTCCCCGTCACGGGGAGCGGCCCGGAGCCCCTCCTCTAGCCCCGGGCTCACCTTGATGCTCCCCGCCCCCCCATGTGAGATGAGAACCTGTTACACGGGGGACATCACGTGGACATGATCACCACCATCGGATTCCTTGCCGGGGGGCTCACCACCGCCTCCTTCCTTCCCCAGGTGGTGAAGACCGCGAGGACCCGCTCGGCGCGGGACCTCTCGGGAGCGATGCTCCTCGTCTTCCTCGCCGGCCTCTGCCTCTGGGCCTGGTACGGGGTGCAGGTGGGGTCGGCACCCATCATCGCTGCGAACGTCATCACCATCGTCCTCGTCGGGGCCATTCTCGTCATGAAGGTAAAGTTCAGGAACCGGGAATGCGACTGCGTCCTGGAACATGATGGCTCATAGACCGGTTTCGGGCCCGGGGCTGGAGAAGGGGCCCATGGATCCGGGAGTGGGATGAATCCGGAGGTGACCGCCAGGTGACCTACCGCGTCTCCATCGCACGGTGCCGGACCTATGACCCGAATACGGTCCGGTCGGGGGTTGCAGCAGCCCTCGCACCGCTCGGCGGGATGGGGAAGTTCGTGGAGACTGGCCAGCGGGTCCTCGTGAAGCCCAACCTCCTCTCCTCCCGGCCCCCGGAGGCGGCGGTGACCACGCACCCCGCCGTGGTGCAGGCTGTCGTCGAGGAGGTCCGGCGGGCCGGCGGGGTGCCGGTCCTCGGGGACTCGCCCGGAGGGCGGAACACCGGCCAGTCCTACGAGCGGCTCCTCCGGAGGACCGGGATGACGGCCGTCGCGGAGGCCACCGGGTGCGAGGTGGTCTCCTTCGAGGATGCCACGGTGGAGGTGCAGGCACCGCAGGCGAAGGCCTTCCGGAAGTTCACCGTGGGGAAGGCGGTGGCCGACGCCGACCGGGTCATCGTGCTCCCCAAGCTGAAAACCCACCAGCTCACCTACTATACCGGCGCCGTGAAGGTCCTCTACGGGTACATCCCCGGCCTCCGGAAGGCCGAGTACCACCTCCACACGGGAACCGATGCCGAGACCTTCTCCGACCTCCTCCTGGACCTCCACTCCGCCCTCCCCCCTACCCTCGCCATCATGGATGCCGTCGTCGGGATGGAAGGGCGCGGCCCTTCGAACGGGAACCCCCGGGAGATCGGCCTCGTGCTTGCGAGCGACTCCTGCCCCGCCCTCGACCTCGTCGCCTGCTCCATCGTGGGCCTCGATCCCGCAGCCATCCCTACCGTCCGGAAGGCCGGGGAGCGGGGGATCGGGCCAAAGGACCTCGCCGAGGTGGAGGTTCTCGGGGAGCGGATCGAGGAGGTCCGGGTCCCGGACTTCGAGAAGCCCGGGACCATGCGGATCGCGAAACTCCCGCCGTTCCTTCTCCATGCCGCACAATCCCTCCTCGCCGCCCGGCCTGAGATCTATCCCGGCCGGTGCATCATGTGCGGGAAGTGCGCCGAGGGGTGCCCCCCGGGGGCAATCCGGTGGGCGAAGGGGCAGGTCCCCTCCATCCGGTACCGGCACTGCATCCGGTGCT
Source organism: Methanomicrobiales archaeon (assembly GCA_028678815.1). Lineage (GTDB taxonomy): Archaea > Halobacteriota > Methanomicrobia > Methanomicrobiales > JACTUA01 > JACTUA01. The sequence continues at coordinate 1,855 of JAJRCS010000098.1, forward strand.
ACTGCTGCCAGGAGCTCTGCCCGCAGGGGGCCATCGAGGTGGCGTACCCGTGGTTCCGGAGGGTGACAGGGGGGTGAGCGTCCCCCCGGGTGGCCCCGATCATCGCATATTTATCCCATACGGACGATGCCCTCCTATGGCAGAGTGGGTGGCTCCTGCCCGGGTTCTCCCGAAGATTGAAGAAGTGAAGTCCAACCTCCGCAGGTGGAGACCCCTCGATTGGGTCCTCTTCTGGGGAGTGATCCCGGCCCTCCTCCTTCTCATATACGCCCTGCCCCAGGTTGTCCGGGACGACTGGTTCACCCTGGACACCGTGTCTCCCTGGAGAATCCAGACCTGGTTCCTGAGCTCCTACACCCACTCGCAACTGTACCCGCACCTCGCCGGGAACCTCGCGTTCTACTTCGTTGTCCTCCTCATGATCTTCGCCTTCGAGGAGAACAGGCGCAGGTTCTGGATCCTGGCCAGCTGGTCGTTCCTCGCGGTGCCCTTTCTCAGCTCTCTCCTCACCATCCTCTTCTGGGGAGTTCTCGGGAGGACCACCACGGGCCAGGGATTCTCGGCCATCATCGGGGCGCTCCTCGCCTATGCGATGTTCATCTTCGTCGTCTGGGGGATCGGGGAGAAGCTCGAGGTTCTCGATAAACCTGAGCTGTTCACCGGCTCCCGGGCCCGGTACGTGGTGGTGAAGGCCCTCCTTGCCGTCATCCTTGCCCTCATCGTCGTGATGGGTCTCCAGATGGGGATATTCATGGACGTCGGGGGCCAGGTCAGCAACGGGATCGCACACTTCGGGGGATTCATCACGAGCCTGACGCTCCTCCTGGTCTTCGACCTCAGGTACGAGAAGAGGAGGTATCTCGACACGATGCTCGCTGCCGCGATCCTCGTCGGGATCTTCTGGTACGGGCTGTACCTGGCGAGGCTTGTGAAGGTAGTGACGGGTGGGTAGACCGGGCTACCACCCCTTGATCTCCGATCTCCCCTTCCGGTCGCCGGAGTACACCGGTATCCTGAACACCCTCCCCGTGACCATCGGCGCCGCCACGTTC
>JAJRCS010000001.1 GCA_028678815.1 Methanomicrobiales archaeon
CCCGGGCCTACACCGATGCCAAGACCCTGGTCCTGGAAGGGATCCAGAAGGCGCTCGCGGGCCAGGGCATCGCCATCCCGCCACCCGAGAGGCACATCTCCCTCTCCCGCGGTGATTCCCCGGGGGGGATCCTGCCATGAGCGGGGCGGGAGACGAGATGGCGGGGTGGATCGCGACCCTGAAGAAGGGGGATCTCGCCGCCCGCCATGATGCAGAGGAGCGGCTCCGGGCGAAGGGCGGGGCAGCCGTGGAGCCCCTCATCCAGGCCCTCCGGGAAGACCCGGACGCCGACTTCCGGTGGTACGCCGCCCGGGTCCTCGCCCGGATCGGCACCCCTGCCATGGGCCCCCTTGTCCAGGCCCTCCGGGTGGAGAAGGACCGGGAGGTCCGCCGGTACCTGGCGGCGAGCCTCGGGGAGATGGGGGAGGCGGCGGTGCAACCTCTCCTCGCGCTCCTCTCCGACCCCGAGCCGGAGATCCGGGGCTTCGCCGCCCTCGCCCTCTGCCGGGTGGGGAGGCCGGCCATCCAGCCCCTCTCCGAGGCCCTGGACGACCCGGACGAGACGGTCCGGTCCTGCGCCACCCTCATCCTCTGGCAGATGGGGGAGGAGGGGATTCTCGCCCTGGGGAAGGAATTCTCCCCGGAACAGGGGGACAGGCAGGCCTGAGAGGGCCCTCCCGCGACGGGACAGGAACCCATTAGATACCCCCCGATCCATGGTAGGGTATGGACCTCTCCCCCTCCATGGCGGAGTACTTTTCCTCCCTCGACCGGTCCCTCGGGAGCGCCGTCGGGGTCGCCCGCGCGGCCCGGACGAAGGGGGTGGACCCCCGGCTCTCGGTGGAGGTGCCCGTGACGAACGACCTCGCCGACCGGGTCGAGGCCCTCCTCGGGATCCGGGGGGTGAGCGCCCGGATCCGGGACCTCGAGGGGAGGATGGCCCGGGAGGAGACCGCCCTTTCCATGAGCGACGAGTTCGTGGCACGGCGGTTCGGGGAGACCACGCGGGAGGAGGTCCTCGAGCATGCCATCCGGACGGCCATGGCCGTCCTCACCGAGGGGGTCGTGGCCGCCCCCACCGAGGGGATCGCCCGGGTGGACATCGGGAAGAACGACGGGGGGACCGAGTTCGCCCGGGTCTACTACTCGGGCCCCATCCGGAGCGCCGGGGGGACCGCCCAGGCCCTCTCGGTCCTCGTGGCGGACCGGGTCCGCCGGGCCCTCGGCCTCGACCGGTACCGGCCCCGGGCCGAGGAGGTGAACCGGTACGTCGAGGAGATCCGGCAGTACCATGCCCGGCAGCACCTCCAGTACCTCCCGAGCGAGAAGGAGATCCGGCTCATCGTGGAGAACTGCCCGGTCTGCGTCGACGGCGAGGGGACCGAGGACGAGGAGGTCGCCGGGTACCGGAACCTGGACCGGGTGGCGACGAACGCCATCCGGGGCGGGATGGCCCTCGTCATCGCCGAGGGGATCGCCCTCAAGGCGCCGAAACTCGAGAAGCATGTCCGGAACCTGAAGCTCGACGGGTGGGAGTGGATCTCGGGCCTCACCGGCGGGAAGGGGGGCGGGAAGGAGGAGAACGGGATGGCGCCCCGGGACAAGTACCTCCAGGAGATCATCGCCGGCCGGCCGGTCTTCTCCCACCCCATGGCAAAGGGCGGTTTCCGGCTCCGGTACGGGAGGTCCCGGAACACCGGCCTCGCCGCTGCCGGCCTCAGCCCGGCCACCATGCACCTCCTCGGGGGGTTCCTCGCCGTGGGCACCCAGATGAAGCTCGAGCGGCCGGGGAAGGCGGCCGGCATCGTCCCCGTGGACACCCTGGAGGGGCCCACCGTCCGGCTCGAAGGAGGGGACGTGCTCAGGGTCGACGATGAGAAGACCGCCATCGCCCTCGCCCCCCGGGTGGAGCGGATCCTGGACTGCGGGGAGATCCTCATCGGCTTCGGCGAGTTCCTGGAGAACAACCACCCCCTCATGCCCGTCGGGTACCAGGAGGAGTGGTGGCGGAAGGAGTGCGGGGGGGAGCGGCCGGAGAACGAGCTCGCCGCCATCGAGCTCGCCCTCTCCGGTGGCTACCTCCATCCCGCCTACACGTACCCGTGGGAGGACCTCACGGCCGAACAGGTGACCACCCTCGCGGGGAAGATCGGGGCTGCAGGGTCCGTGCAGGGCGGGGTCCTCGGGCTGCCCCTGGACCCGGAGGCGAAGGCCATCCTCGAGGAGCTCCTGGTACCCCACGAGGTCCGGGAAGGGAAGATCCGGATCAACCGGCCCCTCGTCCTCCTCGCCTGCCTGGGCCTCACCCTCGATCTCTCGCGCCGGCCGGCCTGGGAGGGGGCCCCCGGGACCGGATCGGGCCTCGGGCTCGCGATGCAGCTCGCGGGGTTCAGGATGCGCCCCCGGGCAGGGACCCGGATCGGGGGCCGCATGGGCCGGCCGGGGAAGTCCCGCCCCCGGGAGATGAGCCCGCCGCCCCACTCCCTCTTTCCCCTCGGGGACGCGGGCGGGAGCCGGCGCTCCTTCCAGGAGGCGAAGTCCGCAAAGACCATGGTGAAGCGGCAGGGGGGCTTCTCCCAGACCGAGGGGATCATCGAGATCCTCGCCGGGGAGCGCCGGTGCCCGTCCTGCGGGAAGACGGGCTTCCGGAACCTCTGCGCCTGCGGGAGCCCCACGGACCCGGTCTTCCGGTGCCCGAAGTGCGGCGTCGAGGCCCCCGAGCGCTGCCCCCGGTGCGGCGCCGCCACGAGCTCGGGGCAGCGGGTCCCCGTGGACCTCCGGGCAGAGTACGCGGCGGCCCTCGGGCGGCTGGGGATCCGGGAGAACCAGGTCACCCTCGTGAAGGGGGTGAAGGGGCTCATCTCCCGGGAGCGGGCGGTGGAGCCCATGGAGAAGGGGATCCTCCGGTCCCTCCACGACCTCTTCGTCTTCAAGGACGGGACCGTCCGGTACGACATGATCGACCTCCCCCTCACCCACTTCCGGCCCGACGAGGCCGGGGTGAGCGTGGAGCGGCTCCGGGCCCTCGGTTACACCCATGATACCAGGGGTGAGGAGCTCCGGGAGCCATCCCAGGTCCTCGAGCTCCGGCCCCAGGACATCCTCGTCTCCGAGGACTGCGCCCGGTACATGGTGAAGGTCACCGGCTTCATCGACGAGCTCCTGGAGAAGGTGTACGGGCTCCCCCCCTTCTACCGGGTGGAGGAGCCCGCGGGCCTCGTGGGGCACCTCCTCGTCGGCCTCGCCCCCCACACCTCGGCCGGCGTCCTCGCCCGGCTCGTGGGGTTCACCCGGGCGAACGTCGGGTACGCCCACCCCTTCTTCCATGCGGCGAAGCGCCGGAACTGCTTCCACGGGGACACGGAGATCGAGCTCTACGACGGGGAGCGGTGGCGGAAGGAGCGGGTCCGGGACTTCGTCGCCGGGAACTTCGACCTCACCCGGCCCGGCCTCGACCGGCTCGGGACGTACTCCTCGGAGGCGATGCGGCTCGCCTACGTCCGGGCCGTGGACACCACGGGGACCACCCGGCTCCGGCGGGTCACCTCGGTCTCCGTCCACCGGGCCCCCGGGGCCCTCATCCGGTTCGAGACCGAGCGGGGGAAGTCCCTCGCCGTTACCCCCGACCATGCCATGCTCGTCTGGGACCTCACGTACCTCCGGAAGGTCCGGGCCATGGAGCTCTCGGAGGGTGACCCCCTCCCCGTCTGCGTGGGCGGGGCGGTGGTGGCCGAGCGGATCCTGAGGCGGGAGATCGTCCCCTGCCCCGATGAGCGGGTCTACTGCCTGACCGTGGAAAAGGACCACACCCTCGAGGCGAACGGCATCTTCACCGGCCAGTGCGACGGGGATGAGGACTGCGTCATGCTCCTCCTCGACTGCCTCCTGAACTTCTCCCGGGCCTTCCTCCCCGAGTCCCGGGGCGGGACCATGGACGCGCCCCTCATGATCACGGGCCGGATCGACCCCTCGGAGATCGACAAGGAGTCCCACAACATCGACGTCTGCCCGGAGTACCCCCTCGAGCTCTACCTCGCCGCCCAGCGGCAGGCCCACCCCCGGGAGGTGGAGGGGCTCGTGGACCGGGTGGGGAAGAGGCTCCACACCCCCGGGCAGTTCGAGGGGTTCGCCTACACCCACGAGACCACCGACATCTCCGCGGGCCCCCTCGAGTCCACCTACACGCGGCTTGCGACCATGCAGGAGAAGCTCGACGCCATGCTCAGCCTTGCGGACCGGATCCGGGCCGTCCGGGCCGACGACGTCGCCGAGCGGGTCCTCCACACCCACTTCATCCCCGACATGCAGGGGAACCTCCGGGCCTTCTCGAACCAGACGGTGCGGTGCACGAAGTGCAACGCGAAGTACCGCCGGGTTCCCCTCGCCGGGAAGTGCCCGCGGTGCGGGGGGGCCATCCTCCCCACGGTCCACGAGGCCTCGGTGAAGAAGTACCTGGAGGTCTCGCGGAGGATCTGCGAGGCCTATGCCATCTCCCCGTATACGAGGCAGCGGATCGAGGTCCTCGCCCGGGCCATCGCGTCCACCTTCGGGATCGAGAGCGAGAAGCAGAAGGCCCTCGCCGACTTCATGTAGGGAGGTTTCGCAGAAACCGACCTGGAGCAACCCGCCATCAGGCGGGGTGCGACCAAGGAGGCTTCGTCAGAGGGAGGGTTCATCAGAGGGAGGGTCCGTAGGACCCGACCTCGAGCGACGGAGTCGCGCAGAACCCGACCTCGAGCACCGAAGGTGCGAAGAAGCCGACCTGGAGCAACCCGGTCGCGAACCATAGCCCCCAGGAGCAAGGCGACGATGAAGAGGAGGTCGGGACAACTCATGTGTCGATATCCGGAGATACGAATCCCGGGTCAGAGCTGTCCGATCCCTCTCCCCCGGGAGCGTCGGCACTTCAACCGTAACTCTGGCTGGAGGGAGGGGACTGATTCGCAGCTAAGGATATGAAAAAGTTTTCAGGAGAAGATCGTTGAAATTCATACCCCCACCCACACCGCCCCTTCCTTCACTTCGGTTCTGAAGGTCGCGAGATCGGTGGCGCTCTTCCGGGTGAAGGTCTTCACGGCCCAGGATACGTTCCGGAAAACCTTCCCGTTCGTGACATCGTACTGGGAGCCGTGCACCGGGCAGGTGACGATGGTTCCCTGGAGTTTCCCCCTGCTGAGGTCTCCCTGCATGTGGGAACAGACGGCGTCCATGGCATAGAACTGCCCGGCCACGTTTGCGAGGAGGATTTTCCGGCCCTGAACCATGAATCCCCGCATGGCTCCCGGCGGGACCTCCGCCGCATCGCATACCTTCTCCATGTCCTTCATGCCCCGCGGGGTCTTTACACCGGCAGGGCCGGGCGGAGGGTGAGGCGCCTCTTCCCCGCCATGTCCACCTTCCCGAGGTGCCGGTAGACGTCCCGGTCGACCCCGGCGAACATGAACCGGTTCCCCTCGCCGAGGATCCGCGCCCCCTTCTCCAGCCGGGATGCCACGAAGACCTGGTCCATGAGATGCTTCGGGTTGTCCAGGTTCAGGTGGGTGGCTGGATCGACCCACCAGGAGAGATCTGAGATCCTCTTCCCGGTAACGATCCCGTGCTTCACCCGGGTCGGGTCGTACACCCTCCCGGCGACGATGTTGTCAATGGATGTGACGTGCAGAATCATACTGTCCTCCTCGTTTCCTTGGTCATCTTCACCTCTCCCGGGAGGGGGCCCGCCCCTCCCCCCATCCGGAACCCGCCGGGCGGGACGAGGATCTCGAACCTCGCACCCTTCCCGGGTTCCCCCGTCTCGGTGATGCTCATCCCGGTGATCCCGAGGATCTCCCGGATGAGGTAGAGGCCGAGGCCGGTATGCCGGCCGAATCCCGGCCGGAAGATGGCCTCCTTTATCCCCCGGGGGATGCCCACGCCGTCGTCCTCGACGATAAGCCTGCAGGCGTCCCCTTCCCTCTGTGCCCGGAACCTGATGCAGCCGGCATGCTCCCCGTGCCTGAGGGTGTTGTCCACCAGGTTCGCGACGGCCCGTTCGAAGAGGGGGTCGGCGAAGACCTCGAGACCGGGGAGCTCGAGGTCAACCCTGAGCAAGCCGGTATCCATGCCGGCCACCGCCCTCCCCACCGCCCCGGCGACGTCCTCCCAGCCGGGCACCTTCGCCCCGAGGCCGGCATAGTCCCTGGTGAACTCCATCCTCCGCCTGAGGCTGTGGACGAGGGGCAGGAGCTTCCCCGCGGGGACGGCGGAGCATGCCCCGTCCCCCTGCTCAGCTTCCATGAGCTCCAGGTACATGGCCAGGGCCGCGATGTCATTCAGGGCATCGTGCCGGGTGACGGCGGTGAGGAGGTTGAGCCTCTCGTTTGCCTCCCTCAGGGCCTCCTCGGATTCTCCCCGGCTGCCGGCCTCCAGGACAAGGAAGAACCCGCACTCCCGGTCACCCTGGCTGACGTGGCCGGCCCTCACCTCCACCCTGAGGACCCGGCCGCCCTTCGTCCTGAACCGGGCCTCGAACCGGGCAGCCGACCCACTCTTCAGGGTGTCCCAGAGGGAGTTCCAGCTGCCGGGCGGGTGGTCCAGGTCCAGGTCGGAGTACGCGAAGCGTGGAAGCTCCTCCTCCCCCCATCCGAGGATCTCGGCGGCGGCATGGTTCGCCCTGAGGATGCGCCCGTCGGGTCCCGTCCAGAAGGCAGCCACGGCGGCCTGGTCCACCGAGGCCTCCACGAGACGAAGGCGTCCCTCCCCCTCCCTCCGGTGGAGGAT
>JAJRCS010000088.1 GCA_028678815.1 Methanomicrobiales archaeon
ATGCGGTCAAAGGGGGAGGGACGAGGAGGTACGGAGCAGAGGATGACGAAGATACAGGTCGGCCTGGCGAAGGACGTCCCTCCGGGCACCATGAAGGGATTCAAGGCAGGGGACGCGAGGATCCTCATCTCCCTCAACGACGGTAAGTTCTACGGGATCGCGGACAGGTGTACCCACCGGGGATGCGCCCTCTCGAAGGGGAGGATGGAGGGGGAGGTGGTCACCTGCCCCTGCCATGGATCGAGGTTCAACCTGAAGACCGGGGCGGTGGTGAAGGGGCCTGCCGAGGTGCCGGAACCGGCTTATCCGGTGAGTATCGAGGGAGAAGGGATCTGGGTGGATGTGTAGGGGAGGAAAGGAAAAGGGAGAGTGCCTCAGCCCGGATTTGAACCGGGGACAACCAGATCTTCAGTCTGGCGCTCTCCCGATCTGAGCTACTGAGGCAGGAAGATTACGTATCTCCTGAAGGATTATTAAATACTCGGTTTTAAGAGGGAAGGAAAAGAGGAGGGCACCGCTTTTATAGGGTGCCGGCTCACGGTGTACCGATGGCCGGTACCGGGCTCTCGGGGAAGTTCACGGCAGAGGAGCTGCGGGGGGCGCTCCGCGGGAGGAAGGCACGGGTGGTGCACCTCACCCACAACGACCTGGACGCCGCGGGGTGCGACGCCATCCACCGGATCCGGTACGGGGAGGTCTTCACCCTCTGGGCCTCGGTGGGGAATTACCCCTTCATCCTTTCGGCCTTCGGGGACGTGGAGGGCAGGGGGGACCTCCTCTCCATCACCGACCTCGGGTACCAGGCCGGGGTCGAGCGGTGGCTGAAGAAGGCAGGGGACGCGGGCTGGAGGATCGAGTGGCGGGACCACCACCGGTGGGAGAACCGGGAGGCGGGCATCGTCCGGCCCCTCGTGGACCGCCTCACCCTGGACACCGCTGCCTGCGCCACGGGGATCGTCGCCCGGGAGCTGGCCGGCGGCGACGCGCGGGCGGCGGAGATCGCGGGGGTGGTCTGCGACTATGACCTCTGGAGGAACGAGGACCCGAGGAGCATGGTCCTCGGCCGGGTCCTCTCGAAACCGGGCCTCCGGGAGCATGTCCGGGACCGGCTCGCCGAGGGGGTCTTCACGGACGCCCGCATCGAGCAGGAGTACGCTGCCCTCCTCGCGGAGATGGAGCGGGACATTGCGAGGAGCCTCCGGAACACGAGGATCCTCGGGCGGAAGTACCGGATCGCCTTTGCGCCCCTCTACGGGTACACGAACGATACCGCGGCCCGGGTCCGGGAGTCCTTCCAGTCGGAGATCGAGGTGATAGTCTCCTCGAACGGCCGGTTCTCCATCCGGTCGGTCCCGGCCATCAGCCACCTCGTCGCCCGGAAGTTCGGCGGCGGCGGCCACCCCCATGCCTCGGGGGGGACCTTCCCCTTCACCCTCCTCGACCGGATCGTCTTCCTCGTCACCCGGAAGAGCCGGTACTTCGACGATCTCGTCGAGGTGGCCGAGTCTGTCGGGGGATGACCGCCCGCTCCACGAGGGCCTTCCAGTACTTCCCGCAGTCCTCCGTGCAGTAGCCCCCGAGGGAGACCTGGCCGGGATCGAGATATTCCAGGACGGCGGAGAGGTCCTCCGCCCTGCCGTCCACCACGGCAAGGTGCCGTATCTCGAACTCGTCGAGGAGATCCAGGGCTGCCGGGAGGAGCTCCCGGGGGACGGCGATCTCGCCCTGCGCCTCGAGGAGGACAGGCAGGTCCTCCCCGCTGAGCCCGGGGAAGAAGAAGAGGGTGCGCGGGCCGGCGAGGTGCTCCATCTCCTCCCCGTGGACCTTCTTCCCGAGGAGGACATGCCCCCCGGCCCCCGCGTCCCGCATCGCCCGGAGGATCCGCCGGTAACAGCCGGACAGCGCCTCGCAGAACTCCTCCCGGTCATGGTAGTGGTCGTCCCGGATCCCGAGGAGGTGGGGTGCAGGAAGGGAGAAGAGGAGCCCTCTCCTCCGGGAGGCGCCCCACCGGGCATCCTCTTCCACGAGGGCGGTCTCTGCCGAGGGCTCCCGGGCAAGGGCCTCACCCTCCAGCCCCCCGATGCTCTCCAGGACCCGGGCACGGTAAATCCGCCCGCCTGCGCAGGGGAAGTCCACCCCCTCCTGGGGCTCCAGGGATTCCTCAAGGAGGTACGAGGTGAGGTCCCCTCCGATACCCTTCCTCTTCCCTATCCACCCGGTGAGATCGCCGGCCTCCGGCTCCGGCACCTCCGAGCCATACGACCGCACCGGGACTCTCTTTGGCCCGCCCATACCCTTCTCCCCTCCCTTGTATCCTATTTATAGCACGAGCATCAAAAAGCATAGAGATGAGTGATGGACCGATACTCGTAACCTGCGGCCTTCCCTACACGAACGGCCCCTGCCACCTCGGCCACCTCCGTACCTATGTCCCGGCCGACTTCTACGTCCGGTTCCTCCGCCGGAGGGGCGAGGAGGTGGTCTTTGTCTGCGGCTCGGACAACCACGGCACCCCCATCGTGGTGATGGCCGAGAACCAGGGGGTGACCCCCCGGGACCTCTCCAACCGGTACCACGAGCACTTCGCCCACATCTTCCAGCGGATGGGGATCCGGTTCGACCACTTCGGGATGACGGACGGCGAGACGAACCACCGGCGCACCAGGTCCATCGTGAACGCCCTCAAGGAGAAGGGCTACATCTACCCGCAGGTGGTGGAGCAGAGCTACTGCCCGAAGTGCAGGCGGTTCCTCCCCGACCGGTACGTCGAGGGGATATGCCCCTACTGCGACACCCCGGCCCGGGGGGACGAGTGCGACCAGGGCTGCGGGAGGCACCTCGAGCCCGGCGAGATCAGGAAGCCCCGGTGCCTGGTCTGCGGGACCGACGCGGAGCTCAGGGAGCAGGAGCATTTCTTCTTCCGGCTCTCGGAGTTCGGGAAGTTCCTCGAGGACTACCTCCAGGGCCTCCAGGGTACCTCGAACGCCCGGAACTATGCCCTCGGGTGGGTGAAGGAGGGCCTCCGGGACTGGAACATCACCCGGACCCTCGACTGGGGGGTGAAGTTCCCCGGGCACGACGAGCTCGTGGTCTACGTCTGGGTGGACGCCCCCATCGGCTACATCTCCTTCACCGAGGAGTGGGCGAGGTCGAAGGGGCTGGACTGGAAACGGTACTGGTGCGGGAAGAATAAGGTCACCCACTTCATCGGGAGCGACATCATCTACCACCACTGCATCTTCTGGCCCGCCCTCCTCACGGGTGCAGGCTATTCCGCACCCCACGCCGTCGTCGCGAGTGGCATGGTGAAGATCGATGACCAGAAGTTCTCCAAGTCCCGGGGCTACGTCGTCTGGACGGGGGAGGACTACCTGGACAAGGGGCTCCCCGCGGATTACCTGAGGTACTACCTCCTCTCGTACACGAACCACACGAAGGAGCTGAACTTCTCCTGGAAGGTCTTCTCCGAGCGGGTGAACAACGAGCTCGTCTCCACCCTCGGGAACTTCATCTACCGGAGCCTCTTCTTTGCCCACAAGTTCTTCGGGAAGGTGCCCGACGGGCCGGTCAGTGCCCCGACCATGGAGGCCATCGACCGCTGCGTCGGGGACATGGACCGGGCGGTGCGGGACTTCGAGTTCAAGGGCGCCACCGATGCCCTCATGGCCCTCGCCGCATACGGGAACGGGTACATCCAGAACCAGGCACCCTGGAAGCTCGTCAAGACCGACCCGGCGGCAGCGGAGCGGGTGGTGAAGGACTGCCTCCAGGTCGCCCATGCCCTCGCCCTCCTCATGGAGCCCGTCCTCCCCGACGCGGCGGCGAGGGTCTGGCGGATGCTCGGGAACGCGGACGTGGTGGAGGAGCACCCCATCTCCGATGCCTCCGTCCGGATCGCCTCCGTCACCCTCCCCGAGCCCGTCCCCCTCTTCGAGAAGCTCGAGGAGAGCCGGACCCGGGAGCTCGAGGCTGTGCTGAAGAAGAGAGTTGAGTGGGCGAAGCAGGCGGCGAAGGAGAAGGACCTCGTCTCCATCGAGGAGTTCTCCCGGATGGACCTCCGGGTGGGGAAGGTCATCTCCGCCGAGCCGGTCAAGGGCTCGAAGAAGCTCCTCCGGCTGATGGTGGACATCGGGGAGGAAAAGCCCCGGCTCGTGGTGGCCGGGATGGCCGAGTTCTACAAGCCGGAGGAGATGGCCGGCCTCTCGGTCATCATGGTCACGAACATGAAGCCCGCGAAGATCTTCGGGATCGAGAGCCAGGGCATGGTACTTGCTGCCGGTGAGCAGGCAAGCCTATTGGTGCCTCTCAAAGACGTCCCGCCGGGGACGATGATCCGGTAGACCGGGGACCGGATTCCACAATCTATCTTTAAAGGGGTTCGCAGGAACCCCGGACCACTCACCAAATCTCTC
>JAJRCS010000105.1 GCA_028678815.1 Methanomicrobiales archaeon
CTTGCGAGGATCTCCCGCATGAGCCCCCAGAGCTTGTCGAAGAGGAGGCTGATCCCCCCGAAGAGGCTCGTGAAGAGGGTGGTGAGGGCCATGATGCCGGCCGCCATGAAGGTGAGGTACGAGACCGAGGTGGCCCCCGGCGGGGTCGTGGCCGGCGCCCCCAGCTGGGTAAGGGTCCCCGTGAAGGCCACGCCGAAGAAGGCCATCCAGAGGGCGGGCTGGACGAGGGAGGAGAAGAGGAGCGCCCGGAACCGGAAGAACCGGAGCATGTCCCGCCAGTAGATCGTGAGGAACTCGGCTGCCACGGATTCACCCCTATCCCCGGATCTCCCGCCCCGTGAAATGGACGAAGACATCGTCGAGGGTCGGCTTCTTCAGGTTCGCCGACCGGATCCCGATCCCCTCTGCCTTCAGCCGGTCGAGGATGACGGGCAGGGTCTTGGTCCCCTCGTTCGCGATGGTGACCGAGAGGCCCCGCAGGGAGGGCTTCACCGCCCGGACCTCGGGGAGGCCAAGGAGGATCCCCGTGGTCATCCCGTCGTCGGCCGTCTCGAGGTAGATCATGTCCTCGCCGAGGGCGTCCTTCAGCTCCCCGCTCGTCCCCGAGGCGATGATCCTCCCGTGGTCGATGATGCTGATCCGGTCCGAGAGGCTGTCGGCCTCGTCCATGTAATGGGTCGTGAGGAAGATGGTGGTCCCCTCCCGGTTCACCTGCCGGATGTAGTCCCAGACCCGGAGCCTGCTCTGGGGGTCGAGGCCAAGGGTGGGCTCGTCCAGGAAGAGGACCATGGGCCGGGTCATGAGCCCCCGGGCGATCTCGAGCCGGCGCTTCATCCCGCCCGAGAGGTGCTTCACGAGGACGTCCCGCTTCTTTTCGAGCTCCACGAGCCGGATCATCTCCTCGACCCTCGCCTGCCGCTCCTCCCGGGGCATCGAGTACAGCCGGCCATGGAACTCGAGGATCTCCCGGACGGTGAGGTCCCGGTCGAGGGTCTCCTCCTGGAAGACGATCCCGATGGACCGCCGTACCGCCCCGGGCTCGGTGGCGACGTCATGGCCCGCGATCAGGATCCTGCCCCTCTGGACGGGAAGGAGGGTGGTGAGCACGTTGATGGTGGTGCTCTTCCCCGCCCCGTTCGGCCCGAGGAAGGAGAAGATCTCCCCCTTCCGGACAGTGAAGGAGACCGAGTCCACGGCCGTCACCTCCCCGAAGGAGTGGGAGAGGCCCTCCACCTCGATGATCGCCTCGCTCACGCGTACTCCATAGAGACATGAGCCTCTGTCGTATAAAAACCACGGGCCGGGGCCGCCGCCGTCAGAGGCCGTCGCCGGGGATCTCCCCGTCCGGCGGGAAGAGCCAGGCGAAGACGGGGATGAAGGCGAGGGCCACGAGGAGGAGGAGGGGGAGGGGCGAGGGCCAGGTGACCCCGATGAGGCCCCCGGATCCCGCCAGCCGGGGGTCCCAGGAGGCCGGGAAGAAGACGGGGACGGCGAGGAGGAGGAGGACGTTCATGAGGGTGACGGGGAGGACGCTCCCGGAGAGGGAGGCACAGATGGTGAAGGCGAAGGCGACCGTGAGGGTGAGGAGGAACCCGAGGAAGGCGAGGGCGAGGGGGCTGCCCGAGCCCGCTGCCGAGAGGACGAGCCAGGCGACCGGGGCCGTGGCAAGGCCCCAGGTGACGCCGACGGAGAGGGTGGCGCCCGTCCTCCCCTGCCAGTAGGTGAGGGCAGGGAGGAGGTATCCCCGGTACCCGTACTCCTGGCCGAGGGAGGCGGGGATGGCGGCGAGGAAGGCGATCACGCCGAGGGCGATGGCCCCGGCGAAGGTCGAACCGGTTCCCGTCCCGGTGTTCAGGTACCCGAGCCCGGTTCCCAGGGCCACGAGGGCGGAGAGGCCGACGAGGAGGAGCGGGTAGGCCACCGCGAAGAGGATCGAGGGGACCGTCACCGGGCCGAGGACGGGCCGGGCATGCACCTCGACGGGATGCCCCTCCAGGGAGAGGAAGAGGAGGGCGAGGATCCCGGGGAGGAAGGGGAGGAGCAGGAGCCAGGAGAAGGAGAGGAGCCCGAGGGCCGCGAGGGCGGTGACCAGCCAGGAGAGGGAGAGGAGCGCGAGGATGTACCCGAGGATATATCCGGGCTTCACCACATCCTGCTCGAACATGGACTCACGCGGGCCGTATGATGCGGTTACAGAGATGGTGGGTGGAGGAGCAATATAAGGGTTGTTCATATAATTCTCGGAATTTTCAACAGGGGCCACCGGTTTTCCGGGACGGCAGCCCATGGTGAAAGGACCGGGGAACACCGGGGGGGAGATTTGAACTCCTGCGTTGCCAGGGAACATCGGCCTTCGAGGCCCGACAGAAATCTGAGAAAACCGTGGGAACGCCGGGGGGGAGATTTGAACTCCCGCGTTGCCAAGCAACATCGGCTTTCGAGGCCGACGCCTTCCCGGGCTAGACTACCCCGGCACGAGAGGAAAAATTTCGCCCCGAATGGTATAATGGTATCGGACGCCGGCCGTCCTGCCCGCCGGAGGCTGCTCCTTCACCCGTGAAAGAAAAAAGTGAGGTTCCCCGGGGGTTCAGCCCATGGGCGGCGTGTGCATCGGGGGCATCCCGCCGGGGGGCATCATGGGGGGCTCGCCCCGCTGGGTGATCATCATGTCGTCCACCCGGATGAGGAGGCTCGCCGCCTCGGCACCGGACTGGATGGCCTGGACCTTCACCCGCATGGGCTCGAAGACGTTCTCCTCGTACATGTCCACGATCTTCCCCGTGTAGACATTCAGGCCGGCCCGCTTCTTCCCCTTCGCATGGGCGGCCTTCAGCTCCACGAGCTTGTCGATGGGGTTGAACCCCGAGTTCTCGGCAAGGGTCCGGGGGATGCTCTCGAAGGCGTCCGCGAAGGCCTCGATGGCGAGCTGAACCCTCCCGCCGACGGAGGCGGCGTACTCCTTCACCCGGAGCATCACCTCGGTCTCCACCGAGCCGCCGCCGACCACGTACTTCTGGTCCTCGATGGCGTCCATGACCACCCGGACACCGTCGTAGACCGCCCGCTCCATCTCGTCGATGAGGACCTGGGTCGAGCCCCGGACGAGGATGGTCACCGCCCGCGGGTTCCTGCACCCGGAGATCCGGACGAGGTCCACGCCCTCCATCTCCTCGACGAGCTCGGCCTGCCCGAGCATCTTTGCCGTGAGGTCGTGGGGCTTGTTCGCGATCTGGGTGTTCAGCGCCCGGGCGGCGAAGAGCATGTCCTTCTCGGGGACATCCTCGATGGCCATGATGCCGTTCTTCGCGAGGTAGTACTGGACCGAGTCGGCGATCCCCTTCTGGCACAGGACGACGTTCGCGCCGGTCTTCACGACCAGGTCGGCCATCTGCCGGAGGGTGTCCTTCTCCTGGACGTCGAAGGCCCCGAGCTGGTCGGGGGAGGTGATCCGGATCTTGGACTTTACCTGGGTCTTCGTGATCTCGAGGGGGGTCGCCACGAGGGCGATCTTCGCCTTCTCGATCTTCTTTGGCATCTCCTCCGAGACCCGCTTCTTCTCGATGACGATCCCCCGGATGAACTCGGCGTCGTCCATGGTCTCCCCGACGTGCTTCATGATCTTCACGTCGTCCTCGTCCACCACGAGCTTCCCGTCCACGGTCTGGACCACGGCCCGGACGGCATCAACAACGATCCCGTCGAGCTTCTCCTTCACCTGCTCGATGGATTTCCCCGTCATGGCGGTATCCGCGATCTTCTTCAGGGTCGTCACGTCATCGGGTTTCACGGTGATGGAGAGCCCCTTCACGATCTCGATGGCCTTCTCCATGCCCATCCGGTACCCCTGGGCGATGACCGTGGGGTGGATCTCCTGCTCGAGCATCCGCTCGGCCGCCTCCATGAGGGCGCCCACGATGATGCAGGCGGTGGTGGTTCCGTCCCCGACCTCGTCGTCCTGGGTCTCTGCCACCTCGACCACCATCTTGCCGCCCGGGTGCTGGATGGAGAGCTCGTGGAGGATGGTCGCCCCGTCGTTCGTAATGACGATGTCCCCGGTGGAGTCGATGATCATCTTGTCCATGCCCCGCGGGCCGAGGGTTGTCCGGACCGCCGCGGCGATGGCCTTTGCCGCCGCGATATTCGAGCGCTGGGCCTCGTGGCCCCGGGTCCGCTCGACCCCTTCCTTCAGAATGATGATTGGCTGTCCTGTGAGCTGCATATGAAAACCTCACTGTGCGTGAATATTCATGGATTTATACTTCTATATAAGAAAATCGGTGGGATCAGTCGAGGCGCGAGACCCGGAAGAGGGCCTTCACCGGCACACCGTCGATGTCCCGGACGCCCCGCTTGTCGAAGATGACCCAGATGGCGAGGGGGGCCGCGCCCCGGCCCCGGAGGTACTCCACCGCCTCCCGGAGGGTCTTCCCCGACGTGATGACATCGTCCACGATGACGCAGGCCTCCCCCTTCACGGGGGCGAAGTTCTCGGAGAGGGAGCCCACGGGCGGGTTCGCGGTGGAGTGCCGGGACGGGAAGTAGACCGCGAGCTTCGTGCCCTCCTGGAGGGCGATGAGGGTCGCGAGGGGGACGCCTGAGAGCGAGATCCCCACCACCGCGGTCGGCTCCGGGCCGGACGCCTCTTCGGGGCCTCCCGGGGAGCGGGCCAGGCCCGCCATGAGGGCCGCCAGGTCGTCCAGGAGGTCCGCCCTCCCGCTCACCGACGTCCAGTCGATGAGCACGTCCTTCGGGACAGCCCCCCCCTTCTCCTTCATGAGGAGGTACGTGACCGTCTCCATGGAGAGGCTCAGTTCCTCGGAGATCTGGCTCGGGCTGTGCCCCTCGGCATGGAGCTTCCGCGCCCGGTGCATCAGGTCATCGAGAGAGGACATGAGAGGAGTTTTCCGAAAGCATCCTACTTAAGGGTTCGTTTCAGGGCCGAACCGCAGTCCGGGCAGGTGCCGGCCGCCTGGTACCTCCGGTTGCAGCCGGGGCACCGGTATTTCCAGCGCCTGGGCTGCGCTTTCCGCTGGAGGATCCCCCTCACGCCGAGGCCGAGCCGGAGGGCCACGTTCTGGACCGCGTAGTCGTCGGTGACAACGGTGGCCCCCAGGTCGAGGGACAGGGCAAGGAGATCGGCATCGGCGGCCGAGAGCCGGGGGGCGTCCCCCGTCTCCCCTGCAGCCTGCGTGACCCTCCGCAGGTTCTCAGCTGACGGGGGGACCACCGAGAGGCCTGAGGCGAGGAGGGCCTCGAGCCGGCCCTTCGACCGGAGGTCGGCCAGCTCCTCCGTGACCGAGGGCGGGGTGACCAGCTCCCCGTCGAGGACAAGCCCGGAGAAGAAGAAGGAGGCGTCGAGGGCGTACCTCATACGGAGAACTCCACCACGCCGTTCGTCCGGGAGTGGACCCTGTACCCGAACCGCTCCAGGAGCCAGCACATGGTGGCGGCATGGAGGGAGCAGGCCGGGGCGGTGAACCGCCCGCCGGAGAGGGCGAGGAAGATGAGGAGCTGGTCGGCGAGCCGGGTGTCCACCTGCCCGCCCCTGGCCACCTCCTCGAGGAGCACCCGGGCGGCCGCCTCCCCGACCCGGTCGGCGGGGACGCCCCGCTTCCCGAGGCTGGTCCCGCCCTTCGGCCCCGCCCAGACGGTGCAGGAGGAGCCGGTGGAGGCCCCCCGCCGCCGGTCCAGCCTCACCTCGCAGGGGACGCCCAGCCGCCCGGCGAGGAGCCTCCGGGCCGCCTCCGCCTGCCGCTCGGCCACGTGGTCGGGGAGGTTCGAGGAGCAGGAGACGATGCCGCAGGACCCGGGCTTCCCGTCCTCGAAGGCCAGGGGCGAGAGCCGGGAGGCCTCCACGGAGACCTTCACCTCGCCTCCCCCCTCCGGGTAGTATCCCCTCTTCAGGACCTGGGTACGGATCTTCGCGCCGTGCCGGGCGAGCACCCGGAAGAGGACCTGCTCCAGGTAGTCGATGGTCGGGCTCCGGTCCACCTCGGTCCCCCCCGTCACGGTGATGGAGCCCCCGGCGAGGAGGGCGACGGGGAGCCAGGCCTGGAGGACGAGGGCGACGGACCCCGCGGTGCCCACGTCCGTTCGGATCTCCTTCGCCACCGGGAGCCCGGGCCGGAAGACGATCCGGTCGCCCCCCGGCCGGAGCCCTTCACAGCTGCCATCGCAGGCCGCGGCCACGGCCTGGATGGCCGCGATGTGCTGGGGGGCGAGGCCCGGCCTCCCCCGCCGGGCCCGGATCCGGACCACCTCGACCGGGGTGCGGGAGAGGGCCGAGAGGGCCACCGCCGCCCGGAGGATCTGCCCTCCCCCCTCGAGCTGGGAGCCGTCTATGGTGATCATCGGGAGAGTGCCCGTGCGATGGCCCCCGCGGCCGAGTAGCGGCTCTGCGGGCTCTCGATGGTGTCGCTCGCGGCGATCTCGTCCATCCCCGAGGAGCCGAGGCGCTCGACGGCATTCCCGGTGAAGAGGCCGTGGACACAGACCGCGTGGACCCCCCGGGCCCCCTGCCCGCGGAGCATCCGGGCCGCCGTGGCGAGGGTGCCGCCCGTGGAGATGATGTCATCCACGAGGACCACGTCGCCGGTCCAGGGGCCCCGCCCGAGCGGCTCCATCCGCACCTCGGTGCCCGATACCCGGGTCTTCTCCAGGTTGTCGGTCTCCCAGCCGCCCCTCGCGGCGACGGTAGCGACGAAGGAGGCCGCCCCCTCGTCGGGCGCGAGGATGAGGGGATCCGTGAGATCCAGGGCAGCGATGAAGTCGCTGATCTCCGCCTCGAGGGTCACCTGGGCCGCGGGCACGGTGAAGTGGGAGAGGACGGTCTCCTTGTGGACGTTCACGGTGACCACCCGGTCAACGCCGGTGGAGAGGGCCCGGGCCATGGCCCGGGCGGAGACCGGCTCCCCCGGCTTGAACTCCCGGTCCTGCCGGGCGTAGCCGAGGTACGGGACGACGAGCTGGACCTCGGACCGCTGGCAGGCGTCGATGAGGAGCAGGAGCTCCACGAGGGAGTCGCCCGAGAGGAGGCTCCCGACCACCACGGTGGACCCGTCGAGGGGCCCGGTCTGGAGGTAGATCTCCCCGTCCGGGAAGCGCGAGATGCGGGTCTCCGCGAGGCCGGCCCCGAGAATCTCTGCAATCCTGGCCCCGAGGGCCCGGGATCGCCCTGTACAGGCAACTTTCATCCGTGAACCATCCTCAGCTGAAAGTACTTAAACAATCAGGAACAGAACTATATTTACTTACATACTTAATCGTGCCGAGAGGGGCATCCGGGGATGGAAACGACTGCCGCGGGTAAGAACGACGAGGAACAGGTACTGGGAGGTCTGGAGCTCGCCGTATCCTCGGAGGTCGAGGTCCCGCCGAAGCTCATCGACCAGGTCATCGGCCAGGACCATGCGGTGGAGGTGATCCGGAAGGCGGCCATCCAGCGCCGGCACGTGATGATGATCGGGTCCCCCGGCACCGGGAAGTCCATGCTCGCGAAGGCCATGGCCGAGCTCCTGCCCAAGGAGGAGCTCCAGGACATCCTCGTGTACCCGAACTCCGAGGACAACAACAACCCCATCATCCGGACCGTGACCGCGGGGCGGGGGAAGCAGATCACCGCCGCCCACAAGGCCGAGGCGAAGCGGAAGATGCAGACGAGGAACACCCTCATCATGCTCTTCATCTTCGGGATCGTGGCCTTCGCCTTCCTCACCTACCAGTGGCTCATGGGGATCATCGCCGCGGCCTTCGTCTTCATGGCCCTCCGGTACACCACCCCGCGGGAGGATCTCATGGTCCCGAAGCTCCTCGTCTCGAACGATGCCACGGCCACCGCCCCCTTCATCGATGCCACGGGCTCCCATGCGGGGGCGCTCCTCGGGGACGTCCGGCACGATCCCTTCCAGAGCGGCGGCCTCGAGACCCCGGCCCACGACCGGGTGGAGGCAGGGGCCATCCACCGGGCCCACGGCGGGGTCCTCTTCATCGACGAGATCAACTCCCTGGAGCCCCAGTCCCAGCAGAGCCTCCTCACCTCCCTCCAGGAGGGGCTCTTCCCCATCACGGGCCAGTCCGAGCGGTCGAGCGGGGCCATGGTCCGGACCGAGCCCGTCCCCTGCAGGTTCATCATGGTCGCGGCAGGGAACGTGGACGCCATCCAGAACATGAACCCGGCCCTCAGGTCCCGCATCCGGGGGTACGGGTACGAGATCTACTTCCGGGACTCCATGGAGGACACCCCCGAGAACCGGCGGAAGTTCGTCCGGTTCGTTGCCCAGGAGGTGCAGAAGGATGGTAAGATCCCCCACTTCGACCGCTCGGCCATCGAGGAGGTCATCCGGGAGGGGAGGCGCCGGTCGAACCGGAAGGGGCACCTCACCCTGAAACTCCGGGACATCGGCGGGCTGATCCGGGTCGCGGGGGACCTTGCCAGGCAGAAGGGGGCGAAGGTCACCACCGCCGAGGACGTGGTGAAGGCGAAGGAGACCGCCCGGTCCATCGAGGAGCAGATCTCCGACGACTACATCAAGCGGAAGCGGGACTACAACCTGACCGTGGTCGAGGGCGCCCGGATCGGGCAGGTGAACGGCCTCGCGGTCTACGGGGAGGACAGCGGGCAGGTGCAGCAGATCATGGCCGAGGTCACCCCGGCCCAGGGGGAGAGCGGCCAGATCATCACCACCGGCATCTTCGAGCGCCGGAAGGAGCCCTGGCTCCGGGGCGAGAACGAGGAGTCCATCGTCCAGCAGTCCATCAAGAACGTGAGCGCCCTCATCAAGAAGTTCACGGGGAAGGACATCAAGAACATGGACATCCACATCCAGTTCATCGGGACGTACGGGGTGGAGGGGGACTCGGCATCGGTCTCCGTGGCCACCGCGGTCATCTCTGCCATCGAGGGGATCCCGGTGCACCAGGACGTGGCCATGACCGGCTCCCTCTCGGTCCGGGGGGATGTCCTCCCCGTCGGCGGGGTCACCTTCAAGATCGAGGCCGCGGCAAAGGCGGGGATCCACACGGTCCTCATCCCGAGGACGAACCTGGACGATGTCCTCATCGAGGACCGGTACCGGGGCATGGTGGAGGTCGTCCCCGTGGACACCATCCAGGACGTGCTCATGCACGCCCTCGTGGCCGAGGGCCGGGAGAGCTTCCTCGTCCGGATCAAGAAGATGGCCATGACCGCCCCCGCGAAGATCCTGGACTCCGCCTTCCCGAACCCCGCGGTCTAGATGATCCCTCCCGGCGTGCGCTTCTTCGACGTGCGGTCTGTCCGGGCCATTGCCACCCACGTGGACATCGACAACGGGGTCGTGGAATCGGCCGGCACCTCCTTTTCAGACGCCGCCCTCGTCCGGGTCCTCGGGCCCCGGGGGTGGGGCATGGTCTCGGTGAACAACCTGGACCTCTCGAAAAAGGCGGAGCTGGACCGGGTCCTCGCCGAGGGGCTCGCCCTCGCCCGGATCACGGAGGACCCGGTCGACCTCGCCGAGGCCACCCGGGGCGATCACCCCGTTCCTGCGCCAGGGGAAGACCCTCGGACGCTCAGCCTCGAGGAGAAGACCTCGGTGCTCTCGGGGATCGAAAAGGCGGCGAAGCTCCCCGGGATCGCCTCGACCCGGGCCACCTACATCGAGCGGACCGAGGAGGTCACCTACACCGACAGCTCGGGGTACGAGAACCGGTACGCCATCACCCGGTCGGGCTTCTCTGTCCTCGCCGTGGCGAAGCGGAACGGGGTCGCCCAGATGGGGAGGGAGAGCCTCCACACCATCCATGGCTTCAACCTGAGGCACCAGGAGCCCCAGGGGGCGAAGGCGGCGGGGACCGCCCTCGCCCTCCTCGATGCGGGCCTCGCGAAGGGGGGCCGGATGCGGGCGGTCCTCGACCCGGAGCTCGCCGGGGTCTTCGGCCACGAGGCGGTGGGCCACGCGAGCGAGGGCGACCTCGTGAAGGAGGGGTCCTCGGTCCTCGCGGGGAGGATCGGGGAGCGGATCGCCCCCTCCTTCGTCACCATCGCGGACGATCCCTCCCTCCCCGAGTTCGGGTTCGAGCCGGTGGACGCCGAGGGGTGCCGGACCGCGAGGACCGAGATGGTGAGCCGGGGGCGGGTGAACGCCTATCTCCATACCCGGGAGACCCTCGCTGCCCTCGGGAACGGGATGGCCGGGCATGGCCGGGCCGAGGGCGGGGAGCCGCCCCTCGTCCGGATGGCCAACACCTTCATCGAGGCCGGGGACGCCACCCTGGAGGAGATCCTCGCGGAGTGCGGCGACGGGATCCTCCTCGTCGGGTCGAGGGGCGGGCAGGTGGACCCCGGCCGGGGGGTCTTCCAGTTCAATGCCGAGTACGGGTATCTCGTCGAGAAGGGGGAGAAGACCCGGATGGTGCGGGATGTCTCCCTCTCGGGTGAGATCCTTTCCACGCTCCACGGGATCCTCCTCTGCGGGAAGGAGCGGGTGATGCACCAGGGGTTCTGCGGCAAGGGCGGCCAGTCGGTGCCGGTGAGCGACGGGTCGCCCCATATCCTCCTCACGGACGCGGTGGTGGGTGGCAGTGGATCTGATTGAGGAAATCCTCCGGGCAGGGGAGCGGTCGGCGGAGGAGGTCGAGGTCTACCTGGCCGGGGGGACCGGGGTCTCCG
>JAJRCS010000240.1 GCA_028678815.1 Methanomicrobiales archaeon
CTGCTCGGCCAGGAAATGCCGTGCCAGGGCGGGGATGTCGCGCCGCCGGTAGCGCAGCGGGGTGAGCTCGATCCGCAACTCGGAGATGAGCGCCATGAAGCCTTCGTCCAGCAAGCCGGTCTCCAGGAGCGCCGCCGGGTCCCCTTCGGTCGCGGCCACGATGCGTGGATGGACTTCGAGGGGGAGTGCCTCGAGGCCGGGACGCAGCTGACCCGTGCGCAGCACCTCGGCGATCCGGGTCTGCAGCTCGACGGGCAGCGCGGTCACGTGATCCAGGTAGAGCGTGCCCGCGGAGGCCCACTCGAGGAGGCCGGCGCGCCGCTGCGCATCCGCCCCGGCCGGCCGACCGAAGAGCTCGCGCGCCAGGAGGCGGGCGGGCAGCGCCACGCAGTCGAGGCGCACGAGGGGACCGCCCTGCCTGGGGCTGTGCTGGTGCAGGATCTCGGCCACCAGGTCCTTGCCGGTGCCTTCCTCGCCCACCAGCAGCACGGGCATCTCCTGGGGAGCCACCTCGCGCAGGCGCGAGCGCAGGCGTGACATCGCGCCCGAGTTGCCCACCAGATTGGCGAGTCCCAGCTTGCGGTCCAGACGCTGGCTCAGCCGCGAGACTTCCTCGATCAGCTGCCGGCGCTCGCCGAGTCGCACCAGCACGCGCGCGGCCTTCTCCGGATCGACCGGCCGGCGTTGGAAGTCGATCACCCCGCGCACCATGGCCCCCGCGGCCCTCTCCTCCTCGTCGGGCTGGATGATGAGGATCGCGCCCAGCTCGGGGTTGCGCTGCCGGGCCAGCTCGAGCAGCCCGAGGCCCTGAATGCGCGGGACCGCCAGGGGTGAGATCAGGGCATCGACCTGGCGGCTCTCGAGCACGTTGGCCGCGGCCTCCCGATCCCGCACCCAGATGACCTCGTGACCCTCGCTCTCGAGGTAGCCGCGCAGGCGGGCCAGCTCGGGGTCCTCCGGCGACACCAGGAGCACCACGAGCGGCTCCGCACCCGGCTGGCGCCCAGCAACCACGCTCCCTTTCCCCCCTGGGAGGCCGCCCCCCCCGGCATTGCATTCCGCCCCGATCGCAATGCATTCGCCGCTCCGCAGGCCCTTTCGGCCCCCCGCGCGCGATAGGTCCCCCGGCAGTCCGGACCCAGCTACCGCATGCTAGGAAAGCAGTTGGGCGCGGTCAAGCTGCCCGCAGGCACGCCCCTTGCCCCCTGTCCGGCCGAGCGACGAGCTCTGATCCGCGACGGAGGACGTATCCAGTCATGCAGGCACCGTGTACTCGGGCACCCCGTTCCGCGCATGCCCATGCCCCCCGCACTCGCGCACCGATGGTTCCAGTGGCGATTGTAGCGGCGGCGCTGGCCGCGATCGGCTCGAATTCCTCGGCCCAGGCTGAACTGCCCGGCATGGGGTTTCTGCCCGTGTCGCAGCCTGGCGCACGTGGATCGTACGAGGCCGGGCCGTTCACTTCGGGCAACCAGACGAGGGACCTGCGCGACGAGGGCGTGATCACCCCGGCCAAGCACCAGGGATCGTGCGGCGCGTGCTGGGCGTTCGCCGCCATCACCTGCGTCGAGACCGCCTGTCTGCTCAGCGATCCCTCACTCGACGCGGCGACGTTCGACCTCTCCGAACAGCAGCTCATCTCTTGCGACACAGAGGTCTGGGAGCTCGAGTTCGGTTCGACCCGCAACTACGGCTGCCAGGGCGGCAGCGCGGTGACCTTCGAGTACATGCGCCGCTACGGTATCGCCACCGAGGCGTCTTACCCCTACACGAGCGGCGGCGGCAGCAGCGGCACGTGTCCCGCGGCCGCGCCCGAACCCTCGGGGTGGCAGGTGCTCGAATGGGACTTCGTGCGCCCGGATGCCGGGGTGCCCTCGGTCACCGAACTGAAAGACGCCCTCGACGCGCACGGCGCGATCTGGGTCGGCTTCGTCGTCTACGAGGACTTCCTCGACGACTCCGACGAGTGCTTCTGGTACGATGCCGCCCCCGGCGAAATCTACCGCCACACCTCCGGCGACCGCGTGGGGGCCCATGCGGTCGCGCTGATCGGCTACGACGACCTGCAGGGCTGCTGGATCGCGAAGAATAGCTGGGGGGAGGCAGCTGGACCGGCCGAGGACGGCACCTTCCGCATCGCCTACGAGTCCAATTGCAGCTTCGGCCTGAACGCGGCCTGGGCGAGCGTCGGCTACTTCGGAGCACCCTCGCCCGCCTTGGACACGACCTGGGGTGGGCTGAAGCTCCTGTTCGCTGACCGTGACTAGCGCAAGCGACGACCGCAGGAGACGACCGTGATGGACAGCGTGCGACGCCCGAGCGGGCTGCGATTCCTCGAGAATCTGGCCTACCTGGTGCCAGGCTACGAGGGCTACAAACTGCGTGAGCGGCGCCAGGAGGAAGACTCCCGACTGCGCGCGCTCGTCTACGAGCGGTTGCTGCGGCTCCGCCAGGCGCTCGACCAGATCCACGATCGCTGGGCGGAAGAGGAAGCCGGAGCTCAGCTCGAGCAGCTCGAGCGCCGGCAGATGCGGATGCAGACGATCTGCGAGGCGGTCCGCTACGCGCCCTATGCCTCGCGGGCGTTCTTCACCAGCGATTCGCTAGAAGTGCAGCAGATCGAGCAGATCCTCGAGACCGATCTGCTCATCCTGGAGGA
>JAJRCS010000103.1 GCA_028678815.1 Methanomicrobiales archaeon
TCCCGGGCTGCTGATGGTGTACAGGACCACTCCCACAATGATCCCCCCGGACACGAATACCTCAAGGGCTGTCAGGGCAGCCTCTCATTGATCCTGATGTTCCGCTCATCTTCGATCACGACGTGGACCCGCCTCCGGCAGTAATAAAGGGTCCCTGTCGCCCATACCAGGATGATCACCGCGAGATAGGGATTGGCGATCCTCACCGCCCAGGAGAGGGACACGGCCACGATGAGGATCACGAGGAAACTGCAGATCCTGTAGGCTCTCACCTCCATGGCACGACCCCGGGTTTACAGTGCATAGACCGCAAGGATGGAGAGGGTGATGAGGACAACCAGGGTATCCCAGGCATAAGGACTGACCGTTCCGGATTTCCCGTAATTTCCATCAGGCCTGAAGACGAAGGCGAGGAATCCGAGATAGATGATGGTATAGACCGCCATGTCCCTGGTGAGGACTTCAGCCGGGACATGGAGCACGTTCTTCAGGGCGATGGTGAGGGCGATCACGCAGATGCTGGCGGTCAGAACCACGTGCTGTTGTTTGATTCGGATGAAGAAGTTCATCCCTGCCCGCGCCTCGGATGGCATGGCTTCGGTCATAGTTTCTCTGTAAATATTTCTTTACATTATAATATTAAAACTTGTCTATATGTGAATCTCTCTTAGTATTTTGACCCACGAGCACTTGCAGAAAACGATTTCCAGGAAGAACCGTTCAGGCATATCCCTTGCCAACCCTATTTGTTAGAAATACATAACATTTATCATCTCAAATGTTAGAATCATCTAACATGCAATTCACTCCATGGCACAGGTACCTCTACCGCGTCACCTTCGGATCCATCCTGATCGTCCTGGGCATCGCCGAACTCCTCCTGGTCCCGTCTGAAGGCCCCCTTATCCCCACCATCCTCCTCGCGGCCGGGCTGGCCTTCGTCATCGCGGGGGTGACCCGGTGGAGGAGGTTCGGGAACGCACCAGAGCAGGATGAGCGTTCGAAGAAGATCGGCGCCTGGGGGATCAGCTACTCCTGGTTCCTCTCCCTCCTCTTCATGACGGTGCTCTTCCTGCTCGACTACCTCCAGGTGGTGATACTCACCGTCCAGACGGCACTCGGGGTATCCGTCATGGTCATGACCCTCTCCGCCGTGGCCTTCCAGCTGTATCTTTCGAGGGCCGGTGACGTTGCATGAAGGGCAGGGGGTCCGGGACCCATGCAGACGCGGATTAAGGAGTACCGGACCGCCCTCGGGCTTACCCAGGAGGAGCTGGCCGCGAGGGTGCAGGTCCGGCGGGAGACCATCGTCTTCCTGGAGAAGGGGAAGTACAATCCCTCCCTGAGGCTCGCCCACGCCGTGGCAAAGGCCCTGGGGACGACGGTGGACGACCTCTTCTCCTTCGGGGACGAGGAGGGCGGGGCAGGCGGCGGCTGAGGAGATGCCCCCGCCCGTGCCGCCATGGACACGTTTTTCCGTCCCTCTGCCCTATAACGGATAAAGGGGAGCTGGAATGGAACCGGAGATGCGGGTCTTCCTGGACAACGGGCTCATCAGCTCGGCACGGATGCGGGCGGTGGAGGGGAACGCCATCACCCTCGGGGTGGGGGCCCTCCAGATGATGGAGAGCGCGGGGAGGGAGCTCGCGGCCATGGCCCTCGAGTTCGCGCCCTTCCGGGCCCTCGTTCTCTGCGGCAGGGGGAAGAATGGCGGGGACGGGATGGTGGCCGCGCGCTACCTCCAGCACATCGAGACGGATGTCATCTACGCCTCGGACGGACCCCTCGCCCCCGAGACCGAGCTCCAGATCCGGGCCCTCGCCGGATCGGTGGTTGCCGTCCACCCGGTCAGCTGCGCCTCCGAGGTGGAGGCCCTCTCCCGCCTCTTCGGGAACGCGGATGTGATCATCGACGCCCTCCTCGGGACCGGTGCCCTGGGGGTGCCCCGGGAGCCCGTCGCCCGGTGCGTCCAGCTCGCCAGCGCATCCCCCGCCCCCATCATCGCCGCGGACGTCCCCACGCCGGGGATGCGGGCCACCCGGGTCCTGAGCTTCCACCGGGCGAAGCTGGAGGGCGCCGAGGTGGCGGACATCGGCATCCCCCTCGCCGCCGAGGTCTTCATGGGGCCGGGCGACCTCACCCTCGTCCCGCGGCGGGGCGCGAGGGCCCGGAAGGGGGAGAACGGCGAGGTCCTCGTCATCGGGGGCGGCCCCTACCAGGGCGCCCCGTACCTCGCCGGCCTCGGGGCGCTCCGGGCGGGCGCCGACATCGTCCGGATCGCCTCGCCGGTCTTCGAGCCGGTCCCGGACCTCATCTACGAGCGGCTGGAGGGGAACCGGATCACCCTCGATCACCTCGACCGGATCCTGAAGCTCATCGAGAGGGCGGACTCGGTGGTGATCGGGAACGGCCTCGGGACGGAGAGCCACGAGCTGGTGCTCGCGGTTGCGGGATCGGCGAAAAAGGCGGTCTTCGACGCCGATGCCCTCCGGGCCCCCCTGCCGATCTCCGGGGAGGCGGTCTACACCCCCCATGCCGGGGAGTTCCAGAGGATGACGGGGAACCCGCCCCCCGAGGGCCTGGCAGCCCGGGGACGCGCCGTCCGGGAGGCGGCCAAGGACGGGGTCATCCTTCTCAAGGGCCCGGTGGACGTGATCTCTGACGGGACCCGGGTGCGGTTCAACCCCACGGGCTCCCCTGCCATGGCGGTCGGGGGCACGGGGGATGTCCTCGCCGGGGTCACCGGAGCCCTCCTCTGCCGGCTGCCGGCCTTCGAGGCGGCCTGCATCGCCGCGTACGTGAACGGGTCGGCGGGGATGCTCGCGGCCCAGGAGCGGGGCGACGGGATGACGGCGAGCGACCTCGTGGAGAAGATACCCTCGGTCCTCTTCGCAGGGGGTGGGAGGAATGGCTGAGTTCACCCACGTGAAGGGGGACAAGGTCCAGATGGTGGACATCTCGGGGAAGGAGGGGGTGGTACGGGAGGCCGTCGCCGAGGGGAGGATCCGGCTCCGGGAGACGACCCTGCGCGCCATCCGGGAAGGGAGCCTCGTGAAGGGGAACGTGCTCGCCACCGCGCGGGTGGCGGCCATCCAGGCGGTGAAGGAGACCCCGCGGATCATCCCCCTCTGCCACCCCATCCCCCTCACGGGGATCGAGGTGGATTTCGCCGACGGCGAGGGGTTCATCCGGGCGACGGTCCGGGTCCGGTCCCGGGGGCCGACCGGCGTGGAGATGGAGGCCCTCACGGGGGTCTCGGTGGCCCTCCTCACCATCTGGGACATGGTGAAGTCGGCCGAGAAGGACCGGGCCGGCCAGTACCCGGAGACCGGGATCGAGGGGATCAAGGTCCTCTCGAAGAAGAAGGGTTAGGCCTTCCCGGGGGCCGGGGACAGGGTCGGGGAGGGGAGAGAGCCTTTTATATCATCACCGGGCAACCTATACAGAACCACGGGATGCGTCCCTTGGAAAGGAATGTGGCCGGTGACGGCTGAACCTTGAGGTGAATATCCATATGGTACGTTCAATGTACGCCCACGTGCGGGAGGCCTGGAAGCACGCCGAGACATCCGGCGTGAAGGACCTCCTCTGGGAGCGCATGCAGATCTGGAGAGACGAGGGGACCGTGATCCGGGTGGACCGGCCCACGAGGATCGACCGGGCCCGGGCCCTCGGGTACAAGGCGAAGCAGGGCGTCGCCGTCGCCCGGGTGAAGGTCCACCGGGGCGGACGGCGGGCGAGCCGGTACGTCCGGGGCAGGCGGACGGCCCACATGGGGATCCGGAAGAAGACGCCCGCAAAGAGCCTCCAGCGGATCGCCGAGGAGCGGGCCTCGAAGAAGTTCCCGAACATGGAGGTCCTCAACTCCTACTGGGTCGGGGAGGACGGGCGGCACCGCTGGTACGAGGTCATCCTCGTGGACGGGCACCACCCCTCCGTGATGAGGGACCGGCAGCTCTCCTGGATCGTGGAGCACCGGGGCCGGGCCGAGCGGGGCCTCACGAGCGCCGGGAGGAAGGGCCGGGGCATGCGGCGGCGGGGTATCGGCACCGAGAAGAACCGGCCGAGCATCCGCTCCCACGCGAACCGCGGGAAGTAACCCCCTCTTTTTCCTGAGAGCATGCCCCTCATCGACGGGTGCATCCACCCGTATCCCGCCGGCGACTCCTCCCTCAGGCGCATGGCCATCGAGGCGAGGGAGCTCGGCTTCGACCAGGTCGTGGCAGCGGGCGGGACGGGCGACGTGCCCGGCGTGCTCAGGGCGAACATCATCACCGCCTCCTCGGTGAAGGAGGTGGTCTCCGCCCTCCAGGGCATCCCCCGGGGCGCGGGGGTCGTCATGGTGAACGCGGGGGACCTCGCCTTCAACCGCGGGGTCATCGGGCTCCGGGGGGTAAGGGTGCTGCGGGGCATCCACCGCACCCCCGCCGGGGCCTTCAACCGTGTCGCCGCGAGGGAGGCGGAGGCGAAGGGCGTCGCGGTGGAGCTGGACTTCTCCCCCCTCGTGGAGGGCCGGGGACTCCCCCGCCAGAAGGTCATCGCCCGGTACCGGGAGCTCCTGAGGCTCCACCGGCACTACCACTTCCCCCTCACCATCGCCTCGAATGCCCGGTCCATCCTCACCCAGAAGTCGGTCCGGGACATGGTCCTCCTCGCCTCCCTCTTCGGGATGGCCGAGGAGGAGGTGACGGCCGCCCTCTCCTCGCTGGACTCTGTCCTCGCCGGGAGGTCGCCCGTGCAGGTGGTGAAGGCATGAGCCAGCTCCCCTCCCAGCGCGAGCGGCGCAGGTACGTGCTCGTCCGGTTCGAGCCCGAGGGGGTC
>JAJRCS010000110.1 GCA_028678815.1 Methanomicrobiales archaeon
CCGACATCAAGGGGAGTGTCACCACGACCCTGTCGGTCACCGTGGATAACTCAGAGCTCAATCTCGGCGCCATGGATGTCGGAAACAATCCCCCCGAAACGCCAGGCCCCGGCTATGTGACTACTACGGTCCATGTTACCGCCTCCGGCCCGATAACCGGCTGGGCCCTCACGGCAAAGGATATAAAAATAGCAAACGCCGGCTACCTGGTAAATGGAGCTGACGATCCCCTCAGGAACGCCCTTGGCTTTGCCTGGGTCGATACAACCACCTGGAGTGACCTGACCACTACACGGTCCATTGCCGGTGATATCGTCTATCCGTTCCCCCCCACCGACACTCCGGTCTTCTTCAGGCAGGAGGTTGTCGCAGGAGATCATACCGGCAATTTCGCCATGACCGTCCAGTTTAATGTGGGTATTGTCTGATCGCCCTGTCCCGGTGATGAGATCCATCTCATCCCCTGAAGATTTTTTCCCTGAGAGAACGAGCTGATCTCTATGTCCCCACGATCCTGCAGGCAGGGGAAAGCCGCCGTGCTCCTCGCAGCCCTCGGCCTCCTCCTGGTCCTCGCCATCCAGCCGGGAACCGCCCTCACCGTCGAGAATCCCAAGATCCTGTCCGATGTGGCGCCCGGCACAAGCCGTTTCCCGATGGCGGTCCTCCTCAAGCCCGACGAAGCCGCGGCCGATTACACGGTCGAGGTCCTCGGGTTCGGGCAGGCGGGGGACGGCGTGTATACCCCCCTTGCGGCTGCGGATGACACGGGCATGTACTCCGCCCGGGCCCTCATCACCGTGGACCCGGCAGGCTTTCACCTGGACCCCGGCCAGCGCCAGCCGGTGAACGTGAACATCAGCGTTCCGGAGAAGGCGGGTGACGGGGGGAGGTATGCCCTCCTGCACATCCATCCCTCGGGTGCAGCGGCAGGCCAGACCGCCATCACGACCGGCATCTATGTCCCGGTCATGCTCACCCTGAAGGGTTCATCCCTGACCCATACCGGCTCCATCACGGGCATCCAGGCAGGAGAGGTCACGCCCGGGAAGCCGCTCCTCGTGAGTACTGCGGTCAGCAATACCGGTAACCACCACTATTACGGACTGATGGTGAACCTCACCCTCACCGACCAGGCCGGGAAGGTGGTCGCGGTGGCATCATCGCCCGGGTCCGTCTATGCCCTGATCCCGGGAAACGGGATGACCATTGCCACCCCCATCACCACGCCACTCGGGCCGGGCACCTACACGGTGACGTCCGAGGCCCGGCTCGCGGACGGAATGGTGCTTCTTGATACCGGCGACACCACCATGACCATCAGGACAGCCTATGTACCGCCGGTGACCCAGACCACTCCCGCGGGTGGCACGCAGGCGGAAGGGCCGAAGAAGCTCCCGTTCCTGCCGATCTATGTCCCGGGCCCCGATGCCCTCCTGGTCTCCACGGCACTCTCCGCCGCCCTGCTCCTCTGGTCGCGGCGCAGGTAATCTAATCTCCCCCTTTTTTCCGGGATCCTTCGGGGTTTCACGGACGGTCCTTCCTCCCGTATCCCCGGAAAGAACGGACGCACTGCCCGGATAACCCTGCAGGGAGAGCGTATCGGCCCGGGCATCATGCAGGCCGGGATCCCGGGCGGGCACAGAGGAAAGGAATGCTTATGGGGAATGGAAACCTTTATATCATGCTTATCGAGGGTGAAGCCCCGGCATGAGAAGCGTTCCTGCCCTGATCCTTCTTGCCTTTATCATCTCGTGCATGGTCATCCCCGGAGCGGCGGCTGCCGATCCGGCCGACGGCTCGGTGGCCTTCACCCTCGAGGTGGTCAACCCCACCCCCACCCCGACCGGTGGCGGGGGCGGTGGAGGCGGCGGCGGGGGCCAGACGGGCCGGAGCAGCAACGACCTCCCGCCGTATGCCCCGCCCCCTCCCGCCCTGCAGCCTGCCCTGCAGCCCGGGGTCCCGGCCGAGGAGGCCGCCGGGATCCCGTCCTCCGGGAACCCGCCCGGGGCCGAGCCGGCCGGCCCCTCCTCCCCGGTCTCCCAGCCGGGCACCAGCCCCTCCGGCACCGCCCCCTCCCTCGTCCCCGCGTACAGCTCCATCCTCTTCACCTTCCTCCTCTTCGCCGTCGCCACCACCTACGTCTACCTGAGGAGGGATGTCCTCGCCCTGTACCAGACCTGGATCACCCTCTACCTGATCAGCATGACCGGCCTCCTCTGGGCCGCCTTCGTCACCTCCCAGGGGGCCCCCCTCTCCGAGACGGTCTTCCTCGTCACCTGCGTCGTGGGCCTGAACCTCATCGTCCACCTCCTCCGGTTCGACCGGGTCCGGATCGCCCTCCCGGTTCCCGGGGGACCCGGACGGTGAAGGCGCCCCGGTAAAGGAGATGCGGTTATAAAAACCCCGGGGAATGGAGTTTTGACAACGTGCCCCGTTTTACGGGGAGCATGAATCAAAAACTATTTATAGAAGGGAGATTTGAACCTGATCTGCCGTCCATTGTAGTGCCGGAGCGGAGCACAGGTAAACTGGTGTGGGGAGGGAGGGTTCATCAGAACCCGACCTCGAGCAACCCGCCATCAGGCGGGGTGCGACCTGGGAGGGTTCATCAGAGGGAGGTTTCTTCAGAAACCGACCTCGAGCGACGACGACCATTCCCAGGGGGAATGGGAGTGCCGCGACGAAGTCGCGGGTAAGTCATGAGTGCTCCGGCCTCCCGGCGTCTGGAACGATGCACAGAGGTGAATGGCCAGTGAAACAGTTCATACGTCAGGTGGCGCTCGTCCTCGCCCTCCTCGCCCTCCCCGGGGCAGCCTTTGCCGGGACGACCACGACCTTCAGCGGCACCATCCCGACTGGCACCACGGTCTCCGTCGTACCGAATACCATAGCCCTCGGGACCATCCAGCCCCCGGTCACCTATGACGGCCTCCAGGTGTACGTCAACGTGACCACCTACGAATCCGTCTTCTGGACCCTGAAGGCCCAGGACACCACCCCCGGGAGCAGCGCGAAGGGCTTCCTCTACTCCACGACCCCGGTGAGGAACCTCACGACCCCCTTCAGGATCTGGGACTATACCCAGGGGACCCCGTCGTACCAGCCCCTCGGGCCCGGTATCCACCTGTGGTACACCGGGGAGGGGACGGGATCCACCAACGTGAGCGCGAAGTTCCAGCAGGAGATCACGAGGAACGACCTCTCCGGTTCCTACAACATGGTCGTGACCTTCACCTGGGTGGCGGCCTGAGGACCCCCTGGCCGCGTCACATGGAGATGCCACGCCGGAGGTATCGCGGATCACCATGAGGAGCACGAACGAATCCTGCCTGCCTCCTGCCCTCCTGGTCCTCCTCCTCCTCGCCGGGCTCTTCCCGGTTGGATCAGCCCTCCACGTGGATGGGATCAAGATCCTCATGGACGTGCAGCCCGGGGAGACCTACACCTTTCCCATGGGAGTCGGCATCGACCCCGGTGATCCTGCCACCGATATCGCCATCGAGATCCTGGGCTTCGGCCAGTCCCCCGACGGGTCCTATGTCCAGGTCCCCCCCTCAGAGGATACCGCCAGCTGGTCGGCCCGGGATCTCCTGAGCATCCGTGAGCCGGTCATCCACCTGGAACCGGGCGGGAGCCGGTCCTTCAATGCCACCATCCGGGTTCCTGCCGGT
Organism: Methanomicrobiales archaeon; assembly: GCA_028678815.1. Taxonomy (GTDB): domain Archaea; phylum Halobacteriota; class Methanomicrobia; order Methanomicrobiales; family JACTUA01; genus JACTUA01. Next base: position 3,672 of record JAJRCS010000110.1, read on the forward strand.
GCCCCGGCTGGCGGGAGGTACGCCACCATCTATATCCACCCGTCGATGACCCAGACCAGTGGATCGGGGGCCGGTGTCACGACCGCGGTGCTCGTCCCGGTATTCCTCACCATCCCGGGACCGGGGATCACCGAGACCGCGTCCATCGAGGACCTCAGTCTTGCGGGCACCGGTGCAGAGGTGACCCTCGGGAGCACGGGGAACCACCACTTCTACGGCGCCACGGCCGGGGTGACGGTCACCGACGCCGCGGGGAACACCATCGCCACGGGATCCTCGAGGCCCTCGGTCTGGGCCCTCGTCCCCGGGGGGAGGATGATCCTGAAGGTTCCCCTCTCCCCATCCCTGCCGGCGGGGAGCTACACGGTGAAGGCCGAGGCAAGGAACGGCCAGGGAGGGCCCCTCCTGGATACGAAGACCGTCACCCTCTCCCCCGGGTCGTCCGTGGGCACGGAGGCGGCGGGCACCCGGTCACCGGAAGGTGCCGTAGCGACCCCGGCTGCATCGCGGCCGACCGGGCTCCCCGGGCCGGACCCGGTCGCCATCACAGCCTTCCTGTCCGCAGCCATCCTGCTCTGGTCCGTGAGATCCCGGAGGTAGGAGGCGACCCTGGTGAGGACCCTGATGAAGACCGGGTGTGCCCTGCTCCTTGTCCTCCTCCTCCTTGCAGTCCTGCCTGTGTCAGCCGTGGACGAGACCCCCACAGAGACCCCGGTCCCGGAAACGACCACGGAGGCGACCCCCACGACACCGGTTCCGGAGACCACCCCTGCCGGAACCCCTGATGCGACCCCCTCGGTGACACCGGTTCCGGAGACCACCCCTTCTGGAACCCCCTCAGAGACACCTGCGACGACTCCGGTTCCTGAG
>JAJRCS010000132.1 GCA_028678815.1 Methanomicrobiales archaeon
GGATCCGGGAGAATCCCGATGAAAAATAGGGTCCGGGTCTATCGCGCCATGTACAATCTCACCCAGGAGGAACTGGCCCATCACCTCGGGGTGACCCGGCAGACCATCTTTGCCATCGAGAAGGAGCAGTACGATCCCTCCCTCGGACTGGCCTTCAAGATTGCACAGCTGTTCAGGGCAAAGATCGAGGATATCTTCCTTCTCCCACCCCTGGTAACGCCCCTCCCTCCGTCGGAACCGGATATCAGGAACCCGGACCGGTAGACCCGCCGGTCCGGAACAGGGGAGTCCCGGGACGACATCGTGAAAGGCAGGCCCCGGCTCTCATCCCGTACCAAGCGCATCGTCGGGATACTATAATTTGCAGGAACGAGATCACTCATAATGGATCTCCGTTCGGATGCAGCCGCCGCCGCTGACCTCATCGCTGATGCAGGCGAGGTGACCATCGTCTCCCACATCGATGCCGACGGCATCTGCTCCGAGGCGATCCTCTCCCTCGCCCTCGGGCGGGCGGGGATCCCGGTCCGGCCCGTCTTTGTCCGGCAGCTCGAGCCCATGACCATGGGGGCCATCCCGAAGGACCGGTCCTTCAAGCTCTTCACCGACCTCGGGTCGGGGCAGCAGAACCTCCTCGTGGAGCACGGCCTCCCCGAGGACCGGGTCCTCATCCTGGACCACCATGTCGGCCAGCCGGTCGAGGGACACAAGTACAGGGAGGTGAACGCTCTCTCCTATGGCTGCGAGAAGCTCTCGGCCTCGGGTATCGCCTACCTGGTGGCCCGGGAGCTCGGGGAGGAGAACGGGGACCTCGCGCGGCTCGCCGTCATCGGGAACGTCGGGGACATGATGGCCCGGACGGACCTCGGGCTCATCGGCCCGGCGAGGGAGATCGCCGAGGACGGCGTCCGGCACGGGACCGTCGAGGTGGTGAAGAAGGACCTGAACTGCTTCGGGATCTCCACCCGCCCGGTCCATCTCTGCCTCGCGTACAGCGACGATCCCTTCATCCCCGGCATCACGGGGAACCCGAACGGGGCCCTCCAGTTCCTCCAGCGGCTGGGAGTCACCCTGAAGCACCCCTCGGGCCGGTGGCTCGCCTGGGAGGAGGTACCCCAGGAGGATAAGCGGCGGGTCATCTCGGCCCTCGCCCAGCAGCTCCTCTCCCATGGCCGGGCCCCTGACCGGCTCCTCGCCGAGGCCTACCTCTTCCCCCGGGAGACGGTGAAGCCCCTCCGGAACGCCTCGGAGTTCGCCACGGTCCTGAACGCCTGCGGCCGGTGGGCGAAGCCGACGGTGGGGAGCCACATCTGCAAGGGGGACCGGGGCATCCACTACCGGGAGGCCGAGCGGATGCTCACCCACCACCGGGGCATGATCCGGGACCTCCTCCAGTTCATCCTGGAGAAGGGGGTGACGGAGCTCTCCCACCTCCAGCACATCCACGTCGGGGACCGGTTCCCGGACACCATCATCGGCATCGGGGCGGGGATGGCCCTGTCCAAGCTGAACCGGAACAAGCCCATCCTCATCATGGCCGGGATGATGGAGGACCCCCTGGTGACAAAGGTCTCCATGCGGACAAACGAGGAGATGGTCCAGAGGGGGACGGATCTCCAGCAGGCCATCGTGGAGGCCACCGCCGAGGTCGGGGGGTCGGGCGGCGGGCACCGCATCGCGGCAGGGGCGTACGTCCCGAAGGAACTCGAGGAGAGGTTCATCCACTGTGTCAACCGACGGCTCGAAGGCCAGGACGCTCGGGCGGGTCAGGGTCATCGCTGACTACCAGTTCGGGGCGGGTGCGGGGGCAGGGCTCTTCCCCGGCGACTGCAGGTTCACCCTCTCCCAGACGGGAAGGGTGAGGCAGGTGCTCCTCGGGGACGCCCGGCTCGCGACCCTCCGGGCCTATGACGGGCGGCTCACCCTTTCCTTCGCCGGCGCGGAGCGGCTCAGGGAAGTCCTCCTCCCGCCCGCGTACCGGGTGGGCATCGACCCGTCCGTCTCGGAGTTCATCCCGAAGGCGAAGACCGCCTTTGCAAGGCACGTCGTCTCCACGGATCCCGGGATCAGGGCGGGGGACGAGGTGCTCATCGTCACGGCCGAGGACGGGCTCCTCGCCACGGGTATGGCCCTCCTCTCCGGGCCGGAGATGCTTTCATTTAATTACGGACCAGCGGTAAAAATTAGGGAAGGCAGGGAGAGCGGATGTTCCCAGGAAAGGTAAACCCCCGGAAGATGAAGCAGATGATGGACAAGATGGGCATGTCGATGGCGTCCCTCGAGGGGGTGGAGCGGATCGTCATCTCCACGGCGAAGGGCGAGTACGTCTTCGATGCCGCCGAGGTCGTGGCCATGACCATGCAGGGCGTGACGACCTACCAGATCACGGGCGAGCCCCGGTTCGTGGCAAAGGCCCCCGCCATCTCCGATGAGGACGTGAAGCTCGTCATGGAGCAGACAAAGGCCCCCGAGGAGATGGTCCGGAAGGTCCTCGCCGAGACAAAGGGCGACATCGCCGAGGCCATCCTCAAACTCCAGGGGCCATGATCGAGGACGGGGACCGGGTCCTCCTCGTGGGGAAGG
>JAJRCS010000140.1 GCA_028678815.1 Methanomicrobiales archaeon
TGGAGGCCGATGACTTCGGAGAAGGCTCCCGAAGCGGCGAAGAGGACCGCCGAGGGGATGCCGACGTACCCCATCCCCACGACCCCCACTCGCCTGATAGGCCCCTTCTCCCTGAGCATCCCCACGAGCCCCTCCTTCATGCAGACCTCCCTTTCCCTGTACGTGGGTCACCGCTTGTAATAGAGCTCCCCCTCAGCCCGGGGAGAGCTTCCTCCGGATCTCCTCGCAGACCTCCAGGTTCTCCACGGCCTCGGCCGGGGTGACGGGGAAGGGCGTGCCCTTCGCTGCGCAGGCGAGGAAGGTGGAGAGCTCGAGCTTGAGGGGCTCGAGCTTGTTCACCATCACCTTCTCGATGATGTTCTCCTGGACGTACCGGTCGTCCTCGATGGTGTACTGCCCGGGCTTCCGGTGGATGTAGACCTCCTGGGTCATGAAGTCGCCCTCGACGGTGAACTCCTCCTCCTCGATGTAGCACATCCGGATCTTCTTGCTTGACTTCCGGCTCGTGGAGAGGTAGACGGGGGTCCCGTCCCACTGCATGAGGGCGCTCGCCACGTCGTCGTTTCCCGCCGAGACGAGGGAGCGGGGCCGGCTGTGGAAGAAGGCATGGAGGGCGATGTCGATGTCATGGATCATGAGATCGTCCACCACCGAGCTCCCCTTCACCCTCGCCGAAGAGGGGTTGTGCCGCTTCATCTCCACGTAGAGGGGCTTCCGGATGATCTTCCGGATCTCGGGGACCACCGGGTTGAACCGCTCGATGTGCCCGACCCCGACGACCAGGTTGTCGGGGATGGCGGCGAGGAGGGACCGGCCCTCTGCCGAGGTGGTGCAGAGGGGCTTCTCGATGAGGGCATGGACCCCTGCACCGATGACCTGCCTGGCTGCCTCGAAGTGGAACGGCGTGGGGATGCAGAGGGAGACCGCCTCGGACCGGGAGAGGAGGTTCTCGAGGGACGGGCAGACCGTTGCCCCGTGGAGTCTCGCCATCTCCTCCGCGGCCTTCCGGTTCGTGTCGAAGATGAAGAGGGAGTTCACGGCCTTCAGTTCAGAGTAGATCCGGGCATGGTTCCTGCCCATGCTCCCGACACCGATGACACCGACATCCATTCAGAGCACCTCGTTCACGGCCCGGGCGATGGTCCCCAGGTCAGTCTCCGATACCAGGGGATGGACCGGGAGGGAGAGGACCGAAGAGGCGAGCCGGGTCGAGACCGGGCAGGGGTCCTTCCCCTGCAGGCCCCTGTACAGGGGCTGGTCATGGACCGGCCGCGGGTAGTGGATGGCGGTCCCGACCCCCCGGGCTGCGAGGGTCTCCATGAGCCCGTCCCGGGAGACCCGGGCCCCTCTCTCCACCTTCACCACATACTGGTGGTAGACATGGGTTGAGTCCGGTCTCACGGCGGGGGCAACGATACCCGGGCACCGGAAGACCCGGTCCAGGTACCTTGCATTCTCTGCACGTTTCGCGTTCATCCCGTCGAGCTTCCTGAGCTGGACGAGTCCCATGGCAGCAGCCATGTCCGTCATCCGGTAGTTGTACCCGAGCACCGTGTGGAGGTACTTCTCCTTCTGCCCGTGGTTGATGAGCAGCCGGATCCGGGCTGCCAGCTCCGGGTCGCCCGTGGTGACCATCCCCCCCTCGCCGGTGGTCATGTTCTTCGTCGCGTAAAAGGAGAAGCAGGCCATCTCCCCGAAGGACCCGAGCCGCTTCCCCTGGAAGGTCGAGCCATGGGCCTGGGCGGCATCCTCGATGAGGATGAGGTTGTGCTCCCTGCAGAGGTTCGAGAGGGCCGGGATATCGAAGGGCTGGCCGAAGAGGTGCACCCCGATCACGGCCCTCGTCCTCGGTGTGACGAGCCTCCCGGCCGAGGCGGGGTCGAGGGTGAAATACCGGTCATCCACGTCGGCAAAGACCGGCCGGGCGCCGCACATGGATACCGAGGTGGCCGTGGCGATGAAGGTGAAGGACGGGACGATCACCTCGTCCCCCGGGCCGATCCCGGCGGCAAGGAGGGCCGCATGGAGGGCCGTGGTCCCGTTGGAGGTCGCAATGGCATACTTCACCCCGAGGTAGGAGGCAAAGGACTTCTCGAACTCCGCCACCTCCTGCCCCTGGGCGATCATCCCCGATTGCATCACCCGGGCAACCGCGTCGGCCTCCTCCTTCCCCAGGGAGGGCCGGGAGACCGGGATCATACCGGTCACCGGGCCATCTCCTCCGGGAGGTCCTGCACCCTGGCGGGCACGCCGACGGCCAGCTTCCTCGCGGGCACATCCCGGGTGACAACCGCCCCCGCTGCCACGCAGGCACCCTTCCCGATGACGATCCCGGGCAGTATCGTGGCATTCGCCCCGATGACCGCGCCGTCCCTGAGCACCGGCCCCTTCAGGTCGGGGTTGCCGGAGGGAGGGTACCGGTCGTTCGTGAGGACCGCGTGGGGCCCGATGAAAACCCCGTTCCCGATGACCGTGCCCGTCGGGATGAAGGCGAGGGACTGGATCCGGACATCGTTCCCGATGGTGGTGTTCCCCTCGATGATGGTCCCCGTGCCGACGGCCACCCGGTCCCCGATCCGGGTCTTCTCCCGGATGAGGACGTTATGGCCGCACTGGAAGTCGTCCCCGATCTCCACGTCGCAGTAGATGATGGTCCCCGAACGGATGAGGGCGTTTCTCCCGATGACCGCCCCCCTGAAGTTCTCGCACCCGATCCGGTCCCTCGACGGGAACCCGATGGTGACTGGCTCGAAGATCCGGGCCCCGGGCCCGAGGGTGTTCCTGCCGTACTCGATCATTCCACGGTCACGCTCTTAGCAAGGTTTCTTGGGCGGTCGATGTCGGTCTCGAGGCTCTTTGCCGTGTGGTAGGCGAGGAGCTGGAGGAGGACCGAGGAGGTGAGGATCTGGACCCACGGGTCCTCGCCCGGGACGGGGAGGAAAACGTCCACCACGTCCCCGACCTCCCGGTCGCCGGGGACACCGATCCCGACGACGGGTGCTCCCCTGGCCTTG
>JAJRCS010000165.1 GCA_028678815.1 Methanomicrobiales archaeon
TCTTCCCCGTTTTCCCTTTCTCCCTCTTCTTCTTTATCCGGTAGTAGGTGAGCGGGTGGTTCACCCGCTCGCACATGCTGTCCCGGTTCACGCAGAAGCCCGTGGTCCGGAGGGTCGCGCAGGAGGGGGCGGTGTACTCCGTCCCGCCCCGGCCAGAGATGTGCTCCACCTGGTACCGCGTCTTCTCGGGGTCGAAGTCCGGCGCCCGGCCGAAGATCTCCATGATCTGGGGCGGGTTCATGCCGATGTTATGGAGGAAGGCCACGATGGCGAACCGGCCGGCATGGGGGAGGTTCGTCCCGGCGGTGATGGCCCCGATGAGGGCCTGGAGGCAGGGGGGGAAGGCCCCCTCCTCCACCTGGCCGAAGTCGCGCATCACCGTGGCCTGGAAGGAGGCCTGGATATCGGCGAGGAGGGGGGCGAGGGTCTCGCAGGTCTGCGGGGGAACGGGGAGGGGGAGCTGCCGGTGGAGGACGTGCCGGATCCGCTCCCTGATGAGCTCCCCGAGCTCGTCCTCCCTGACCTGGACCTTTCCCGAGACGACGCTCCGGTTCACGAGCCGCCAGCGATCCTCCCGGAGATGGGGGACCAGCTCGACGTACTCGGTGACCGGGAGCTCCCTGGTCTCCGGGTCGATACCGATGCTCCCGCAGACATAGGCCCGCTTCGCCGGCTCCTCCTCCTGGAGGAACCCCCAGGCCCGGGCGGCCTCGAACCGGGTGAGCCGGTCGATGAGGCCCCGGTCCCTGGCACAGGAGACGAGGATCCGGGCGAGGGCATAGGAGAAGACGTCCCGCTCGGGCTCGGAGGACCCGGCCGCGATGGCCGGGTCCTCGCCGGTGATGGCGCCGATGACCCTCCGGGCGCCGTTCCGGGCGGCCACCTTCCCGTACGTGGTCGGGAGGAACTGGGAGAGGGTCCCGGTCCGGCCGGCGACCCATTCCTGGGCTTCCTTTAAAAAGGGATATTTTGCGAGGTCACGCCGGTCCAGCTGGACCCGCATCAATCAGCCTCGATCCGGGGGGCGAGGAGGTAGTCCACCGTCCCCTTTCCGTCGGCGAAGGTGAAGGAGAACCGGACGGGGTGGTCGATCCCGAGGGCGACCTGCACCTCCGCCGCCCTCCCCATGACCTTCCCGAGGTCCTTCAGGTAATCGAGGGAGAAGAGGGACCGGGCCTCCACGGGGGCGAGGGAGATGAGCTGGTCCTTCCCGAGCTCGAGCCGGATGTGGTCGGTGTCCCCCTCGGCGACCATGTAGAACTTCTGGGCCTTCGGGTCGATGCCGAGGGCGATCTTGTCCGAGACCACCGAGGCCGCCTTGATGGCCGAGGAGAGGGCCTCACCGGAGATGACCACCTTCCCGGGGAGCTCGATGGTGGGCGGGTTCGGGTCCTTCCGCACGGTGTTCACGTCGAGGAGGGTGACGGAGTACCGGTAGCTCCCGAAGGAGAGCTCCAGCTTCCGGGCATTCTCGGCGAGCTGGAGGGAGAGGAGGTCCCCCTTGTTCATCATCCCGAGGATATTCTTCATCTTGGTGATATCGAGGCCGACCTCCTCCTTGGTCGCCGAGAACGAGGAGAAGCCGTCCCTGCCCAGGTCGAGGGAGACCATGGCGACGTTCGCCGTGTCCACCGCCCGTGTCCGTATCCCGTTCGCGTCCACGTGGAGCCGGCACTCCGTGACCAGGGCCGAGATGACCTCGATGGCCTCCCGGAAGATATCTGCATCGATGTCTGCTTTGAGCATTCCTTACCCCTAACAAACTCTATTAATAACTATATAAGCATATTTTAGTATCAACTTTTCAGAGAAGGAACGCCGCCCGGGGCCCCGACTCTGCGGGGCGGGCGGGCAGGAGTGCAGGATCACGTGAAACCGGGATGGGCGAGCGACACGGTTCACCGGCGGGCCGCGAGGGAGGGGTACCGGTCGAGGGCGGCCTACAAGATCCTGGAGATCCAGGAGCGGTTCCGGGTCGTCCGGCCCGGGGACACCGTCGTCGACCTGGGGGCGGCCCCGGGGAGCTGGCTCCAGGTCCTCGCGACCCTCACCCGCGGCACCATCCTCGGGGTGGACCTCCAGCCCGTCCCGCCCCTCCCGGGAGTGACCACCCTCGTGGGGGACTTCACGGACCCCGCGGTCCGGGAGCAGATCCTCGCTGCCGTGCCCATGGTCTCGGTCCTCGTCTCCGATGCAGCCCCCCACCTCTCGGGCAACCGGAGCATCGACCAGGCCCGGGCCGTGGGGCTCGGGGAGGATGCCCTCGCCCTCGCCTGCAGGGTCCTCTCACCCGGCGGTAACTTCGTGGTGAAGTCCTTCCAGGGGGAGGACTTCGACGGGCTCCTCGCGGAGGTGCGGGCGAGGTTCCGGGCGGTCCACGTCTACCGCCCGAAGGTGACGAGGAAGGGATCGCGGGAATGCTACATCATCGGGAAGAACTTCGCGGGACGGGAGACGTGCTGATCGATACCTATGGCCGGCCGGCCACGAACCTCAGGCTGAGCGTCACGCAGCGGTGCAACCTGAGCTGCATCTACTGCCACGCGGAGGGGGAGCGCTCGCCGGCGGCCGAGATCTCCCTCGAGGACATCAGGGAGATCCTCCGGGTCGCCCCGAAGCTCGGGATCCGGTCGGTGAAGTTCACCGGCGGCGAGCCCCTCGTCAGGGAGGACATCCTGGAGATCGTGAAGGCGGTCCCGCCCGGCCTCGAGTCCTCCATGACGACAAACGGCATCCTCCTCGGGGAGTATGCCCGGCCCCTGAAGGAGGCGGGCCTCTCGAGGGTGAATGTCTCCCTGGACAGCCTGGACCCGGAGTGCTACCGGGACATCACGGGCAAGGGCCGGCTCTCCGAGGTCCTCGCCGGGATCGAGGCGGCCCTCGCGGCGGGCCTCACCCCCATCAAGCTGAACATGGTGGTCCTCCACGGGATCAACGAGGACGAGGTCGAGGCCTTCCTGGAGTACGTCCGGGGGAACCGGGATCTGATCCTCCAGCTCATCGAGCTCATGGACCTGGGGAGCTGCACCTCCCATGCCGAGATCGACCGGCTCGAGGATGACCTCGCGGCCCGGTCGAAGATCATCCTGACCCGGCGGATGCACCACCGGAAGAAGTACTGCGTGGACGGCGCAGAGGTGGAGGTGGTCCGGCCGAAGCACAACACCGAGTTCTGCGCCTTCTGCAACCGGATCCGGGTGACCTCCGACGGGAGGCTGAAGCCCTGTCTCCTCCGGTCCGATAACCTCATTGACATCCGGGGGAAGCGGGGGGCGGAGCTCGAGGCCCTCTTCCGGGAGGCGGTGCGGATCCGTGAGCCGTTCTATCACTGATCCTGCCCCCCCCCCGGATGCGAAAACGTTTATCCCGCTCCTCCCCCACCTGTCACTGCATGATGGAAACGAACGAGTACGAGCAGGTGCTCAGGCACCTCTCCCGGAAGTCCCTCCAGTTGCACAACCCTTCGGACTTCCACCCGGTGCTCCGCTTCTTCTTCATGGACGCCCTCGCCCACATCGACTACACCCTCGGGACCCTCGCCTACAATTTCATGTCCATCAGGAACGAAATGTCCCGGGAGTACCTCCGGTGGCGGATCGACGAGGAGGAGAAGGGCGACCGGAAGCACTTCCGGGGTTTCGTGAACTGGCTGAAGGCCAGCCATCCCGAGGCCTTCTCCGACCTCCCGTCGGTCTGGAAGGCCGTGTACGACGACGAGAGCCCTGCCCGGTACCAGAGCTTCCGGCTCGTCATGGACCCGGACTCCACCATGCCCATCCCCTCCGGCTTCCTCTTCCACGCGGTGGAGGAGTTCTTCGCCCAGCCCTTCCTCATGAGCCTGTACAGCGAGTCTTCCCTCTCGAAGCTCTTCCAGCAGTACGTCCTCTTCGGGCAGCCGGCGTCCCCTGCCGGTGACTGACCCGGCCCGGGGATGCACCACCGCATCCCCCGGCCGGAACGCCTGTCGGTACCGATTCTCTTTTAACCCTCGGTCACTCATGTAGGTAATGATCCCATGGCAAAGAAGGCAAAGGAGAAGGGAACGAAGAGGGATGCCGGAGAAGCGGCCGTGGAGGCATCCTGCGACCTCGAGGGTCCGGCACAGCCCCCGGCCACCCCCGGGTTCGCCGGGATGGTGGACGCGGTGCGGACGAGCCGGTACCTCCAGGTCCTCCTCCTCCTCACCCTCCTCGGGGCCTTCCTCCGCCTCTACCAGCTCGGCACCGCCTCCCTCTGGCTGGACGAGGCCTCGACCCTCACCTTCGCCCGGCGGTCCCTCGTCGAGATCTGGGGCTCCCTCTCCGGCGGCGAGTTCAATCCGCCGCTCTTCTACTGGGCGGAGCATGCCATGCTCGCCCTCGGGGAGAGCGAGCTGGTCCTCCGGCTCATCCCCGCCCTCCTCGGCATCCTCACCATCCCGGTCTTCTACCTCATCGGGACCGAGCTCAAGGACCGGAACACCGGGATCCTCGCCGCCGCCCTCCTCGCCTTCTCCCCCTTCCAGATCTACTACTCCCAGGAGGCCCGGGCCTATGCCCCCATGCTCTTCTTCTACTCCCTCGCGTTCTGGTTCTTCCTCCGGCTCCTCCGGACCTGGAGCAGGCGGGACGCCCTCCTCTTCGGGATCCTCGCCGCCGCCGCCTTCTGGACCCACTTCTACGCCTTCGTTCCCGTCCTCGCCCTCCTCCTCTTCGCCCTCGGCCTGAAGGCGGGGGAGATGGCCCGGGACCTCCGGAAGGCCATCCCCCTCGGGATATCCCTCGCCGCCTTCGTCCTCCTCTGCCTCCCCCTCATCTACCACGCCGTCCAGCTCTTCCTCGCCCGGACCGGCGGGGCCCCGGCCTTCGGCGTGCAGGGGATCGAGACCATCACCCAGACCTTTGTCCAGATCTCGGGGTTCTCCGGGATCCTCGCCTGGGTCTTCCTCGCCCTCTTCATCGTCGGGGTCGCGGCCCTCTGGCCCCGGGACCGGGTGAAGGCCCTCCTCCTCGTCTTCGCCCTCGCCTTCCCCCTCCTCCTCTCGGTCTTCCTCTCCTACCGGATGCCCATGGTCCCGAGGTACCTCATCTACCTCCTCGCGGCCTTCCTCCCGGGAGTGGCCCTCGCCCTCCGCCCGCTCTGCCCCTTCGTCCGGAGCCGGAACCTGGTCTACGGCGCCATCGTCCTCGCCCTGGTCATCAACCTCCCGGTCCTCGTCCCCTACTACACCACCCCCCAGAAGGACGACTGGAGGGGGCTCTCGCAGGAGCTCGCCGGCTCGGCAGGGGCCGGGGACCTCGTGGTCGCCCTCCCCGGCTACCTCCGGCAGCCCCTCTCCTATTACTACCGGAACGAGACCGCGGGGACCCTGGTGTACGGGTTCTCCCGGGTCGGGGATATCGAGGCCCTGGTCGCGGCCTACCCGGGCAGGGGCATCTGGTTCGTGGTGACGGGGGACATCCAGGCCGCGGATCCCCAGGGCCAGGTCGTCCCCTGGCTCGGGCAGCATACCCGGGTCGTATGGAGGGATGCGAACGGCGGAATCATCCTCCTCAAGTACTCCGGCTGAGGGACGGGTGCAGGTGATGGATGCCCTGTACGAGCTCACGGTGATCATCCCCACCTACCGGGAAGGGGAGAACATCGGGGCCATGATCCAGGCCGTCCACGAGGTCCTCGCCCGGTCGGGCATCCGGGGCGAGATCCTCGTGGTGGACGACTCCTCGCCTGACAACACCATCCCCGCGGTCCGGGCGCTGGAGGCCGACTTCCCGGACCTCCGGCTCGTGGTCCGGACATCGGATCCCGGGCTCTCCCAGTCGGTGGTGGAGGGCTTCTCCCTCGCCCGGTCACCGGTCATCCTCGTGATGGACGCCGACTTCTCCCACCCGGTCGGGCTCGTCCCCCGGTTCCTCGGGGAGATCCGCGCAGGGGCGGATATCGCCATCGGCTCCCGGTACACGGAGGGCGGGGGGACCGAGAACTGGCCCCTCGGCCGGCGGGTCATCTCGTGGGGGGCGACCCTCCTCGGCCGGCTCCTCTTCCCCGAGGTGACGGACCCGGTGAGCGGGTTCTTCGCGGTGAAGCGGGAGGTGGTCGAGGGGGCACCCCTCCGGCCGCGGGGCTACAAGATCCTCATGGAGGTCCTCGGGAAGGGCACCTGGAGGAAGGCCGTGGAGATCCCCTTCGTCTTCCGGGACCGGAAGGCGGGTGCGAGCAAGCTCCGGGGCGCAACCATCCTCGATTACATCGGGCAGGTCTGGGACATCTCCCTCTTTGCCATCTCCCGGCGGAGGGGGGCTGCCTGGGAGGAGTTCGGGAAGGCCCTCCGGTTTGCCATCGTGGGCTGCACGGGGATCCTGGTGAACATGGGCCTGCTCTGGCTCCTCACGGAGGGTGCAGGCATCTACTACCTCCTCTCGAGCATCATCGCCATCGAGGCCTCCATCATCAACAACTTCGTCTGGAACGACCGGTGGACCTTCGGGGGGGATCCCGCCCACCAGGCGAAGCCCTTCGCGCACCGGATCGCCCTGTTCCATGCCGTATCCATCGGGGGGGCTGTCATCAACTGGCTGGTCCTCTTCGCCCTCACGGAGTTCGGGGGTATCTACTACCTGCTCTCCAACATGGCCGGGATCCTCGCCGGTTTCATCTGGAACTATCTGATGAACCGGAACCTGACCTGGAGGAAGGGATAGCTCCCGGGACCGGAACGCATAAATGGGGACAAAGGAAGAGGATAATGAGGGAACGGGGGTTGGTTTCACGCCTGTAGCCATGCAGGGAAGGGAGACGGGGGCGGTCCCTTCGCGGGACGGAGAGCGGGAGGCCTTCTCATGAAGCGGGCCCTCATCACGGGGATCACGGGGCAGGACGGGGCGTACCTGGCCCGGTTCCTCCTGGACAGGGGGTACAGGGTCTACGGGATGTACCGGAGGCTCTCCACCCCCAACTTCTGGCGCCTCCAGCACCTGGACGTCTTCGACCGGGTGAAGCTCATCCCCGCCGATCTCGTGGACGCCGGGTCCATCATCGAGGCCCTCCGGACCTCCCGGCCGGACGAGGTCTACCACCTGGCCGCCCAGTCCTTCGTCGGGGCCTCCTTCGAGGAGCCCATCTCGACGGGCGAGATGACCGG
>JAJRCS010000203.1 GCA_028678815.1 Methanomicrobiales archaeon
TCCTCACCCTCACCGGGCTCCGGGAGGGGATGGTCTTCGTCGACGTCGGCTGCGGCGAAGGGTACTTCGCCATCCCTGCCGCCCGGCGTGTAGGACCGGGGGGAAAGGTGTATGCCGCCGACATCAACGCCGGGGCGGTGGAGAGGTTACGCGCCCGGGCGGAGGAGGAGGGGCTGGAGAGCATCACCACGCGGGCGGCCGCGGCCGAGGAGACGGTCTTCTGCGAGGGGTGTGCCGATATCGTCTTCTTCGGGATCGACCTCCACGACTTCCGTGATCCCGCCGCGGTCCTCCGGAACGCCGCACGGATGGTGAGGGAGGGGGGACGGGTCGTGGATCTCGACTGGAAGGACGAGCCTATGGAGCTCGGCCCGCCCCTTGAAAAACGTTTCTCCGTCGCGAAAGCGAAGGGTCTCCTGGAGTCTGCCGGCCTCATGGTGCAGTCGGTGCAGGACGCCGGGCGGTACCACTACCTCATATTCGCCGGCAAATAAAGAGAAATAATGGCCTGGCTGGAGGCATTCCCTTCCAGGACCGGGAGAAAAAAGAGAGGGATAAGGTGGTCAGGTCAGCTGACCTTCACGTTCCCGTGGGTGATGGTCAGCCATGGCGGGTCGTAGAGATGGTCCGGCTGTTCCACCACCATGATGGCCGTGGCAACATCGGGGGAGCACCCGTAGCCCACCTCATCGGGTGAGGCGTCCTTCACGATAAGGATGAAACCCTGGCCGGGCCAGCATCCCTCCACAAAGGTGGAACGGGTGATGACACCGGCCGCCCTGGCGATATTCCCTTCCGTCTTCATGTAGGAGAGATCAGCCGCCAGGCTGTTGGCGGGGTACCCAACGGGCCGGTCCTGGAGGGTGAAGTGTCCCCGGGCATTGTTCTCCTGGTCGAGCTGCTGGGCCGAAAAGGAGAGGGTCCCGGTCACGAAGGGCGTGGGGAGGAGGACAAAAGTCCCCCCGCCGGAGGTCTTGTGCAGGGGCGGGGCCGCGAGTGCCGGCCCCGATAGGCCGGCCAGCAGTACGAGGGTTACGAATCCAAGCGCGATACGTTTCATGATTCCACTCACCAGCTCATCCCGCATCACCCGGATGCGGGCTCTCCGGAGAACACGGGAAGGGGACGCGGGGGGTAGCCTGCGAGGACCCTCTCACTGCTGTTCCTGCCGGAATGGCAGGGGGTGGGGTGGTTTTCCTGATAAAGGGCGCTGGTTCGCTCCCCGTCGTATTACGAGGATGTCCGGAAGGGCAGGTACGCTCAAAAAAAGGTTCACGCCTTCGGCCGGAAGGTCCGGGACGGGCACCGCTCCGCTTCCCGGTCGGCGGTGACGATCCCGTTCATCTGGCACTCGCCCTCGTTCCCGGTGAGAGGCCGGAAGAAGAAGCAGTCCCGGCAGGTGGCCATGCTCCTTACCTCACGTCCCTTCGGTCTTCGGGACCGTGAACTTCACGTGTGCGGTCACCTTGTTCCCCTGCATCTGGATATGGTAGTTGCCCGGGTAGAGGACCTTGAGCTGCTTGCGGTACGAGACATCGTACTGCCGGGCAAAGCCTCCCTGGGCAAAGACCCTCTTTGTCTCAGGGTCCCGGACGATGATCTCGAAGTACGCCTGGGGGTCCGGGTACGTCACCGTCACGGTGATGTCATTCCCGGAGACCGGGTCGGTATCGAAGGTCTGCCTCGTGATGTTCGGCACGGTCAGGGTGACATCGATGATGAGGGGAGGGTTGATGATCTCGTAGGTCAGGGCGGTGGCATTCCAGGTGAAGATGTGGTCCTCCTCGTAGACGACGGTGTAATTCGCGGTCAGGTTGACGAGGGGGGGTTCCCTCCGGTAGGTGATCCCCGGGGTGACCGTCACCGTCGTCACGGGGATGATGGTCGCGGGGACCACCGAGCCGGGGGTGGGCGGGACGGTCGTCCCCGGGATGGTCTCGGTGGTGGGAACATCGGATCCGCCGGATCCGGTGTACGCCCTCGGGGTCGGCTTGCCCCAGACGGTGGTGTTGTTGGTGGTGGCTTGCCCCCTGGGAAGCCTCTGGCCGCACCCCGCGGAGAGGTTCAGGAGGATGAGGAGGATGGATAAGACCCCGGCCCAGCGCATGGAACTCATCAATGGATATTTGATAAATCGTATATTTATGCCTTTATACCGGCGAACTCCCACCGGGAGTGGAATGGGGGAATTCTGCAACAGAATAACTAATATGATCCCGAATCCCAAGATTTCACCAATGAACCCGATCCGATCCATCATCCTCGCCGGGGGCATCGGGACCCGGCTCTGGCCCCTCTCCCGGCAATACTACCCGAAGCAGTTCCTCGCCCTCGATACCCTCTCCCTCTTCCAGCGGACCTACGAGCGGGCGCGGCGGCTCTCGGGGGATGATGGGATCACCGTGGTGACGAATGCCATCCACCGGTACCTGGTGATCAACCAGCTCGAGGAGATCGGGTGCGCCATCGGGGAGGACCGGCTCCTCCTGGAACCGGCAGGGAGGAACACCCTCCCGGCCATCGCCTGGGCCATGGAGGGGCTCCGGTCCTCCCCGGGCGGGGCCATGGCCGCCATCTTCCCCTCGGACCATCTCCTGGAGGATTCCGTGGTGGAGGAGATCCGGGCGGCCGCTCCCCTGGCACGGGACCGGCTCATCACCTTCGGGATCCGGCCGACCCGGCCCCACACGGGGTACGGGTATATCCGGCCGGGCGAGCCCCTCGGGCCCGGCTACCGCGTCAGGGAGTTCCGGGAGAAGCCCGACGGGGCAACCGCCCTCCGGCTCATCGGGGAGGGGTGCCTCTGGAACAGCGGGATCTTCCTCTTCTCCGCCGGCCTCTTCTTCTCGGAGCTCGGGAAGCACCAGCCGGCCCTGGCAACGGCCTTCGCCGGCGGAGATCCCGATTACGCGGCGCTGCCGGCCCTCTCCGTGGACTACGGGCTCCTCGAGAAGTCGGACCGGGTGGCGGTGGTGCCCCTGCAGGCGGCATGGGACGACCTCGGGGACTTCGGCGCCCTCTACGAGCATGAACCCCGGGACGCGGCGGGGAACGCGGGGGCGGCCGAGTTCCTCGATGCCCGCGGGAACTTCGTCCATGCCCGGGGAAAGCACGTGGGGGTCATCGGGGCGGACGACCTGGTCATCGTGGACACCCCCGATGCCCTCCTCGTCTGCGACCGGGGGCAGACCTCGAGGGTGCGGGAGCTCGTGGAGCGGTACGACCGGAAGCATGACCCCATCACCCAGTTCCACCTCCAGGTCCACCGGCCCTGGGGCTCGTACACCATCCTCGAGGAGGCCCCCTCGTACAAGATCAAGCGGGTGACCGTCCGGCCCGGGAAACGCCTTTCCCTCCAGCTCCACCGGCGCCGGAGCGAGCACTGGATCGTGGTCTCGGGCACCGCGGAGATCCAGCTCGGCGAGGACCGGTTCGTCCTCTCCCCGAATGAGAGCACCTTCGTGAAGGCAGGGGTGAGGCACCGGCTCGGGAACCCGGGGGCGGTCCCCCTCGAGGTCATCGAGGTCCAGAGCGGGGACTACCTCGGCGAGGACGACATCGTCAGGTTCGACGACGAGTACGGGAGGGAGTGAGGCACCCTCACCGTGCTTTCTTGGGTGTCTCGGCCCCGGCCTTCTTCGGTGCCTCGGCACCGGGAATCTTCGGGAGCTTCCGGTAGACCACCCAGAGGATGGCGAAGACCAGGGCGAACTTCACGGTGAAGAAGAGGAAGGTGCCCGCGGGGAACCCCGCTCCTGCGGGGCCGTACCCGGTGATGTTGTTATAGATCACGTTGTAGAGGACGGGGAACTCGAGGAACCACCAGAGCTGGGCGATGTAGAAGAGGATGACCTCCGCCGCCGACCCGACCAGGAAGAGGGCCATGAAGGGGGCGATCCACTGGAGGTACTGGGGGCTCGCGATCTTGTTCGTGAGGATGAAGGCCGCCACCGCGAAGAAGATGAAGGCGCAGAGGGTGAAGGGATCGGTCCTCGGCTGCCTGTAGAACCAGTAGAGGAGGGCGATCTCGGCGATGACTGCGAGGAGGATGGAGATGGGGGAGAAGACCGCCACGCCGGTGATGCTCCTCGTGATGAAGTCCAGGTAGTAGATGAAGCCGTGGGCGAGGGTGTTGAACCCGGTGTTGATGGTATAGGTCTCGATGAACCCCTCAGGGTTCAGGAGGAGGAACGGGAGGGTGAAGACGAGGACGAGGAGGATGGAGAGGCCCAGGTTCTTCCTGATGGTCGCCTTCCCGACCCCCACCTTCAGGTCGAGGATGAGGAAGTAGGGGAGGGCGAGGACGGGGTACCACTTCACGAGGAAGCCGAAGGCCCCTGCCAGGTACGCCCCCGTCTCCCGGCCGTAGAGGAAGAGGGCCACGGCGAGAAGAAGGAAGAAGGTCGGGTAGGCGTCGTACTTGGTGAGGACGAAGTAGGCCGCCGAGAAGGCGGTGGTATAGAGGATCCCTGCCCAGAAGGCCCGCTTCTCCCCGTAGAGCCTGAGGCC
Organism: Methanomicrobiales archaeon; assembly: GCA_028678815.1. Taxonomy (GTDB): domain Archaea; phylum Halobacteriota; class Methanomicrobia; order Methanomicrobiales; family JACTUA01; genus JACTUA01. The sequence continues at coordinate 4,510 of JAJRCS010000203.1, forward strand.
GATGATGTACACGAGGATGGCCGACCCGAGGTCAAAGGCGCACATGAGGGCCTGGTGGAAACCGGCGTACCCGAGGGGATTCCCCGCGAGGAGGGCGGGCATGCCGCCCGTGATCATGACGAGGACGAGGGGGAGGAGGATGGAGAGGAAGGCCCCCTGGGGGTAGTCGATGGAGAACTGGACGTACGGGACCTGGCCCGCGTAGACCCGGAGGGCGAACTTCAGGTAATAGGTGATGTCAAAGATATCGACGAAGGAGGAGAAGATGTTCGTCGCGAGGAAGATGGTCGCGAGCTTCATGGCAAGGGAGAGGGTGGCGAGGATGAGGAGGTGCTTGATGAAGGTGGACCTCACCGTGCCCCGGACGGGAACCCCGAGGAAGGTGAACTCAGGTACCCCCTTTGCCGCCGGGGGAGCCCGCGTCTTCTTCGCCATTGGTTGAAGCTTCTCCGCGGCGGTTTAAATGGTTGTCGCCCGGTCCCCCGGGCCGCGGGGATCAGACCGCCCGGGCAACGAAGAGGGCGTTCCAGGTGGTCTCGTCGGGATCCCTCCCGAAGTCCGGGAAGGCCCCGAGCCGGACGAGGGAGAAGCCGGCGGCCTCGAGAAAGAGGGGGATCTCCCTCGGGAAGAAGTACCGCATGGCATGGTCCTCCTCGGTCTCGGCGACGAGCCGGTCCCCCTCGATCTCCCAGAGCCGGAGGTGGACATGGCAGAGGTGCCGGGCGGTGTCGAGATCCCCCGAGGAGGCCCGGATCACCTTCCCCTTCGGCGAGGGAATGACCCGGACCCGTTCCGAGGGGCGCTGGGCGAGGACGGCCGGGCCGTACCAGACGTCGGCGACGAGGAGGCCCCCGGGCCGGAGGTGCCGCCGGGCCGAGGAGAGGGCCCGGTGCACGTCCCCGTTCTCCCGCTGGTACCCGAGGACGGCGAACATCATGAGGGCGGCATCGAAGGACCGGTCGAGGCGGACGTCCCGGATGTCGGCGAGGTAGAAGCTGGCCTGCCCCTTCCCCCCGAGGGCCTTCTCCTTCGCCTCCGCGAGCATGTGGGGGGAGACGTCCACCCCTGTTACCTCGTACCCCCTCGCCGCGAGCCGCAGGCTGTGACCGCCGGTCCCGCAGCCGAGGTCGAGGACCGAGCGGACCGGCTTCCCGCTGTGCTCGAGGAAGATCCGCTCGATGAGCCCGCACTCCGCGTCATAGTCCTTCTCCCGGTAGATGGTATCATAGGCTGCCGCATAGGTCCTTTCAAAGACACCCGGTTTCATCCTGTCCCTCCTCCCGTGATGGTGTGCGCCGGCATGCTCCTTCAGCCTCCTGCCCGGAGCCGTGCCACGAAGATCCGGATCCCGTACCGGATGCCGGTCGCGAGGAACCGGAGGGGATCCGGCGAACCCTTGGAGGTGCCGGCTGACCGCTCGGTGAGGGTGTAGGGGTATTCCCGGATGGTGAGCCCCCTCCTCGCCGCGGTGTACATGAACTCCATGAAATACTCCCCGAACCCCGTGGGAACGGGGAGCACCCGGTCCAGGACCCGCCGCTTCATGACGATGAAGCCGCTGTCATAGTCCCGGATCCCGTGGCCCAGGACCAGGTGCGCGAGGCCGTTCACGGCCCGGCTCGTCCAGGCCCTCGCCCTGCCCCGGGCATCCTTCCCGCCGGGGGCGTACCGGGACCCGATGACGATATCGGCGTCCCCGAGGAGCCGGATCATCTCCGGCGCGATCTCCGGGCACATGAGCATGTCCGCGTCCCACCAGCAGAGGATCTCCCCCCGCGACTCGAGGATCCCGCGGAGAAGGGCGGAGGCAAGGCCCTTCACCCCCGTCCTCCTGATGACCCGGACCGAGGGATCCCCGAGGCCCGCGGCGGCCTCCCAGGTCCGGTCCGGCGAATCGTCGTCCACCACCACGATCTCCAGGGGGTTCCCGATATGGGCATGGATCTGCCGGATCATCTCCGGGAGGGTCTCCCGCTCGTTGTAGGTCGCGAGGATCACCGAGGCGAGCTCCCCCGTCCCTGCCGGCGCTGCCTGCCCGGTCCCCGGAGCCTCCCCTGCCATTCCCTATGCACCGTTCCCGACCCGGAAGACGATGACCACGCCCGCCACGATGAGGAGGATCCCCACCCATCTCCCCGCGGGGATCTGCTCCTTCAGGAAGACCATGGCCGCGATGGGGATGAAGGCGTACATGAGGGCGTACATGGGGTAGGCATAGCTCAGGTCCAGCCGGGAGAGGGCGAAGATCCAGCAGATGGCCCCGATCCCGTAGCAGACGAACCCGGCGAGGATGACGGGGTTCGAGAGGATGGCGGCAACCGAGGAGACGATCCCGGAGGCGCCCGAGAGATCGATACCGGGCACCTGCCCGACCCCGGTCTTGAAGAGGAGCTCGCCGGAGACCCCGAGGGCGACGGCGACGAGGACGAGCCCGATGGGCCAGCTCAGGTTCATGGTTCCCCGGTTATCATCGGTCTCCCCGGCTTGAATCCCTTTCGCCCCCCCTTCCACTCCCCCGGCCGGGGCCGGCGTTCATGCTACAGTCCCCCCTGGATCTCCCGGACGGCGGTTGCGACATGCATGATCTCCTCGTTGGTGAGCCCCGATCCCGACGGGAGGTACAGGCCCCGGCGCCCTATCTCCTCGGCGACGGGGTATCTCTCCCCGGTGAAGAGCCCCATGTCCCGGCAGACCGGCTGCTCGTGGACCGGCATGAAGAAGGTCCGGGTCTCGATTCCCCGGTTCGCGAGCTCCCCCATGAGGGCATCCCTGCCCAGGCCGAACTCGTCCGTGATGAGGATGGAGTACATCCAGTACACGTTCCTCGCCCAGGGCCGTTCCACGGGGAACCGGATCCCGGGGATGCCCCGGAGGAGCCGGGTGTAGAGGGCGGCATGGGCCCGGCGCATCTCCACGAACTCGTCGATCCGCTCCAGCTGCGCGAGGCCGATGGCCGCCTGGATGTTCGTCATCCGGTAGTTGTACCCGACATCGGTGTGGAGGAACCGGCGGTCCTTCTGGAAGGCGAGGTCCTTCAGGGACCGGGCCCGGTCGGCGATCTCCTCGTCGCCCGTGACGATCATCCCCCCCTCCCCGGTGGTGATGATCTTGTTCGCATAGAAGGAGAAGCAGGCGCAGTCCCCGAGCCCGCCGGCCTTCCTCCCCCTGTAGAGCGCCCCGTGGGCCTCTGCCGCGTCCTCCACCACCCACAGGTCGTGATCCCGGGCAACCCCGAGGATGGGGTCCATGTCGCAGGGATGGCCGTAGATATGGACCGGGAGGATAACCTTCGTCCGGGGGGTTACCTTCCCCGCGAGGGCCGTGGCATCCAGGTTCCAGGTGTCCGGCTCGGCATCCACGAGGACCGGCGTCGCCCCGCAGTAGAGGACGGCAAAGGCCGTGGACATCATGGTGAAGGCGGGGAGGATCACCTCGTCCCCCTTCCCCACCCCGAGGGCCGCGAGGGCGAGGTGGAGGGCCGTGGTCCCGTTCGTGGTGGAGATACCCTCGGATACGCCGCAGTACCGGGCAAACCCCTCCTCGAACTCGTTCACGTACCGGCCCTTCGAGGAGATCCAGTTGGTCCTCACGCAGTCGGTGACGTACTCGAGCTCCCTCCCCCCGAGAAGGGGTACACAGACCGGGATCATCTCCCGGCTCCCCCGGTCACCGGTGGCCGGAGATCCCTCAGAAGAATTTCTTGTCATGGACCTTTCCCGTGTACGGGCCCTGCTTCACCTCGATGATCCGTGTCTCGCCCATGACCCGGATCCCGTGGCCCCCGGCGACGAAGAGGATGGTATCACCCGAGGTGAGATCCAGGGTCCTCACCTTCCTTCCCGCGGGATCAAAGAGGTCCACCGCGACCTGACCGCGATCCACGTGGACCACCTCCTCCACGTCCCGGATGACCGCCTCCCTCGGGAGGTGGAGGTGGGGCCTGACCTCCTCGCCCGCCCGGTAGGTGTTCACCCCGAGCTGGAGGGGGTGCTCCGGGCCGCCGACGAAATGGACCCCCGGGGGCGAGAAGCCTGCCCGCACCACCCATGCGAGGGTCCTCCCGTCCGGGGCGCAGATCTCCTCCATGCCCTCACCGGTCGATCCGCTGGTACCTCGAGAGGATCCGGTCCTCGCCCGGGTAGTTCACGGCATCCCAGGGGAACCGCTCCCCGTTCTGCCACCGCTGCCACCGGTCCAGGTCCTCCTTCACCATGAGGGTGACGAGCTCGTCGAAGTGGACCCGCGGGCTCCACCCGAGCCGCTCCTCCGCCTTCGCGTAGTTCCCCTGGAGGAACCGGACATCGAGGGGCCGGAGGAACCGCTTGTCCACCTTCACATGGTCCTGCCAGTCGAGGCCGGCCACGGCAAAGGCCTTTTCGGCGAACTCCGCCACCGAGTGGGACCGGTTCGTGGCCACCACGTAATCGCCGGGCTCCTCCTGCTGGAGCATGAGCCACATGGACTCCACGTAGTCGGGGGCATAGCCCCAGTCCCGCTTTGCATCCAGGTTGCCCACGAGGATCTTCTTCTGGAGGCCGAGGGCGATCTTCGCCACCGCGTTGGAGATCTTCCTCGTCACGAACTCGAGGCCCCGGAGGGGGCTCTCGTGGTTGAAGAGGATCCCGTTGCAGGCGAAGATCCGGTAGCCCTCCCGGTAGATCCGAGTGACCCAGTACCCGTAGAGCT
>JAJRCS010000214.1 GCA_028678815.1 Methanomicrobiales archaeon
TGGTATCACCCTGGAGGGCATAATCCCCCGTGATCTCCGCGCCCCCGCAGTAGGTCTTGACAAACCCGTCCACCCGGAGGGTATAGTCATCCTCCCAGACGGTCTCGAGGATCCCTGCCTCGGGCGGGGTGTACGCCTCGATCTCCCGGGTGCAGGCGCCGGTCGAGAACTCGAGCACCGGCTGTGCACCCTCCTCGATGCATCCTGCAAGAACAAGAACAAGGATGAGGGCGAGGACGGCAAGATGCCGGAGGTCCATGGGAAAGGAGATCAGCCCCCTCCGAGAAAAACCTTTTCAGGCCGATGGCCTGGTGGGTAATCCCTCACACCTGTATTCCGCGAATCCATGGGATCACATCACGCCCGTCCCTTCCTCGCGATGAGGTACAGGACGAGGGCCATGAGGGCAATGGCGGCGAGGGCGAGGACGAGGGCGGTCTCGTAGGTGAGGTAGGTTGTGGCGATGCTCCAGATGAGTTCGGACCCGAAAGCAAAGGCAAGGGCCTCCACCGATGACCCGATGGCGATGGCGAGGAGGATCTGCCATGGCCTGAGGCCGAGCATCCATCCCACGAGGGGCGCCCCCGTCCCCCCCGTGCCCTGGAAGGGGAGCATCACGAAGAAGGCGAGGCCCGGGAGGCCCCACCGGGAGAGCCAGGGCTTTCCCGCCAGGAACCCCTTTCCCCCGCCGAGGACCCGGGCGATCCAGGGGCCGAGGTACGGGATCCTGAAGGCCACGTCCAGGTTCAGGATCATGAAGAGGCCGGCCAGCAGGTCGAGGACGACCACGGAGGCCGCCATGAGGTACCAGGGGATCCCGAGGATGATCCCCAGGGGGATGACGGACTCCTTCCCCGACGGGGGGATGAAGTAGGCGAGGAGGAGCCCCCCGAAGATCAGGGCCCTGCCCGGGGGAAGGAGGAGCAGGCACCCGAAGTACCAGGCGAAGGCCAGGGCGACGGGCAGGAGCGCCCGGACATAGAGATGCCTGAGAGGCCCGACCCGGGCCTGAGGGAACCATTCCAGCTCGCCCGGCTCCACCATGCACCCTAAGATAGCTGCCAGCGGATCATATCCTTTACCCGGCCAGGGTGAGCTGCCAGGACCCGGGATACCCCTCCCATCGAAATCCTCTTCTCCCCACCGGAGAGACCATCCCCACGGGAAACCGGATGGCAGGGAACCAGCGGATCATCTACCTGAACAACGCTGCCACGACGTGGCCGAAGCCTCCCGGGGTCATGGAGGAGGTCAGGCGCTCCCTTTCCCTGCCCCCCTTCGAGGAGGGGAGGAGCACCCTCGGCGGCCAGCGGGACTACCCCGGGGAGACGAGGGAGCTCCTCGCGGCGCTCTTCGGGGCAGGCCCGCCGGAGCACTTCATCTTCACCCAGAATGCCACCGATTCCCTGAACACTGCCATCCACGGCTTCCTCCACCACCTCGGGGAGCCGTGCCATGTCATCACCACGGAGCTCGAGCACAACTCCGTGCTCCGGCCCCTCCGCACCCTGGAAAGGGAGGGGAGGATCTCCCTCTCCATCATCCCCTTCAATGAAGGCGGATACGTGTGCCGGGAGGCCGTCGAGGAGGCGATCCGGGATGATACCCGTCTGGCCGTGATGACCCACGGGAACAATGTCCTCGGCACCGTGCAGGACATCGGGAAGATCGGCGGCCTTCTCAGGAAAGAGAGCATCTTCTTCGTCGTGGATGGTGCCCAGACCGCCGGGCAGGTTCCCGTGGACCTTGGAGCCCTCCCGGTCGATCTCTTCGCCTTCACCGGCCACAAGGCCCTCTTCGGCATCCCCGGGATCGGCGGGTTCTTCATCCGGAACCCGGCCCTCGTGGACCCGGTGAGGCAGGGAGGGACCGGGGCGAACTCCGGGTATCCCTACCAGGAGGAGGGGATGCCCGAGCGGTTCGAGGCCGGCACCCACAACTACCCGGGCATCGCCTCGCTCTCCGCCGGGATCCGGTTCCTTCAGGAGAGGGGTATCGGGAACGTGGAGCGCGGGACCATGGAGATGACCCGGTTCCTCATCAGGCGCCTGGAGGAGACGGGATCCATCACCATCGACAAAAGGGATCCCGATCTCCCCATCATCTCCCTCACGGTGAAGGGGATGGACCCGGAGAAGGTCGGGTTCATCCTCGCGCGGATCTACGGGATCGTCTGCCGGACCGGCCTCCACTGTGCCCCCCTGGTCCACCGGAGGATCAACGGCGGCAGGGGCTCCGTCCGGCTCTCCCTCTCCTGCATGAACACCATGGAGGAGTGCGGGCAGGCCGCGGATGCCCTCGCGGAGGTGGCGCGGGGTGCGGGTTGAGCGCTCCCTCCAGAGAAAGGTGTGCGTCGATGGTTCCCTCATGAAGGAGTTTGTCCTCTCGGGGCCCCTCACCCCGGATCTCGCCGATTACCTCGGGAACTTTGGCGAGGTGGAGATCCTCACTCTCCACGGAAAGCAGTTCCTCTCCTTCGAGAAGCCGCACTTCATCTCCGTGAAGGGTGTTCTCGGCGAGGATACCGTGGAGGTCCGCTACGCCTCCGGGGTCCATGACCTGATCTCCGATCTCTTCCACCTGTTTCTCTACCACTACAGCAACGGGAAGGAGACCGGGAAGATGAGGGAGATACTCGCAACGCTGGAGGGGAAGATCAGGCCGCCGACGGGGTGTTGAAGGACGGGATCCCGGCATGGCCCCGAGGGGCCCCTCTCCCCCCTGGACGATCCCGGCTCCCTTCGGGACCCGCCTGTCCAGAGGGGGCCCTCTCCCCCCTGGACGATCCCGGCTCCCTTCG
>JAJRCS010000122.1 GCA_028678815.1 Methanomicrobiales archaeon
TCCGCCTGCCCGCAGAGGGCGAGGAACCGCCGGATCAGCCACTCGTTCCGCACCTCGGGGTGGAACAGCACCCCGTATACCGGCCGGGCCGGGTGCCGGATCACCTGGACTCCCGACGGGGACGTGGCGAGGACGCGGAACGAGGGCGGAGGGGTGACCGAGAGGCTGTGGAGCTCGTAGGCATCAAACCGGTCCCTGCCGGTGAACAGGGTGTCGGGAGCCACGACCTCCTGCCCGGCCATCCCGATACCGGCACCGGGGGAGACCTCCCCTCCGAAGAGCCTCGCGATGACCTGCATCCCGGCGCAGATGCCGAGGACGGGGCGGGGGAACGAGGTGAGCCAGGCGAAGAGCTCCATCCTCTCCAGATACTCCCGGTCCGCGAGAGCCGTTCCGCAGAGGATGATCCCACCGGCGGATGCAAGGTCCTTCCGGGCGATCTGCGTGTAGTGCCGGATCCGGGTGGAATGCCCCTCCTCCCGCACAATGCGTTCCACGGGGGCGATGAACTCGTCTGCCGAGAGAGATCCTGGACGGTAGGCGAGGTCCACGAGGAGGATCCCGGGTCCCGCAGGAGCCGGGAGCTTCCAGGGGGGAGGAGGAGGCACGAAGTGGCTCCTCATGTCCAGGGGGGAAGGGGCCCCTCTGGACGGGATGGGGTCCCTCTGGAGGAGGATCATTTCGCCACCAGCCGTGCGTCCGTTACCCGGTAGATCCCGCGGTCCCCGTGGAACTCCCGGGATCCCCTGACGATCTCGATCCTCTTCCGGAAGAAGGGGGCATCGAGGACGAGGCTCTCGTACTCCCCGCCCTCACCGGCCGGGTTCATCCGGTGCCTTCGGGCAAGGGCAGTGAGCTCCCCGAGGGCAGCCCGGTCCACCTCCCGCCCGAGCCACTCCTCCCCGAGGGGTGCGGCCGAGACCCCCGAGACGAGGAACCGGAAGCCCGAGGAGACGAGCTCCTCCAGGTACTCCCCCTCGTCCCGCAGCCAGAGGGGATTGAAGCACCAGAGGCCGAGGGAGTGGCAGACCCGCTGGACCCGGGTGGCCTGGTACACCGAGCGGATCGCCCCCGTCACCACCCCCTCGATCCCATGCTCCTCCACGGCATGGACGATGGCCCGGGAGAGGTCTGCCACCTCCTCCTCCTCGACGCCCGCGCTCGAAACGGAGACGACGGGGAGCCCGGCCGCCTCGGCCTGCAGGGCGGTGAGGTGGAGGTTCGGGGTATGGAAGAGGTAGCTCTCGGGATTGGACGGGCGGACGGTGATGAGGCAGGCGACCTCCTCCTTCGCCATCGCACGCCCTGCGGCGAAGGCCGAGTCCTTGCCGCCCGAGAAGAGGACCCCGAGCCTCATGGTTCACCCTCCGGCAAGCTGGGGGATGGGGTCACAAAAGGATATCCCTCAGAGGAAGAGGAGGGAGAGGAGGACCGCGGCGATGACGACCCAGTGGATCCTGATACCGTACAGGAGGGCGGCGAAGGCCCCCAGGGCCAGGGCTGCCAGGGGGAGGGTCCAGGGGATCCGGGTGGCGAAGAGGATGGTGACCGAGAAGAGGAGCCCGGCGAAGGAGGAGAGGATCCCGCCGAAGGCCCGGGAAAGGGACGGGATGCTCCGGAGCCGGGGGAAGTACGGGGCGGTCCCGATGACGAGGAGGAAGGAGGGGAGGAAGATCCCGAGGGTCGCGACGATCCCCCCGAGGGGACCTGCGACGAGGTACCCGATGAAGGTCGCGGAGATGACGATGGGGCCGGGTGTCACCTGCCCCAGGGCGATGCCGTCCAGGAAGGTGGCGGCGTCCAGCCATCCCCGGACCTGGACGACCTCGTGGTAGAGGAGGGGGAGGGCGGCCTGCCCGCCGCCGAAGGCGAGGAGATCGATCCCCGCCATGAGGGAGAAGATGCCCGCGAGGACGGGGGCGAAGATGAGGAGCAGGAGGAGGAAGCCCAGCGCCCCGGCGATGATGGCGGCGACCGCCCAGGGGGCCGGGGCAGGCGGGGCCCCGGCGCTCTCCTCCGGGACGGGGAGGGGGGTGACGAGGAGAACACCCAGGATCCCCGACAGGAGGATGATGAGGACGGGGGAGATCCCGGCGAGGAAGAGCCCGGCCGCGACAGCGGCGATGAGGATCGGCCGGAGGCCCGACAGGGTGTTCCGGGAGAAGCCGACCGCGGCCGCCCCGACGATGGCCACCACGAGGGCCTGGAGCCCCTGGAAGGCCGAGGCGGCCATGGAGTTCCCCATGGCCGCGAGGTAGAAGGCCGCAAGGAGCATCATGAGGAGGAAGGCGGGGAGCGCGAAGCCGGCGAAGGCAAGGGCCGCCCCCGGGACCCCCCTCGCCCGGAGCCCGACGTAGCCGGCCACCTGGATGGCCGTCGCCCCCGGTATCGTGGTGCAGAGGGCCACACCCTCCCGGAAGGAGGCCTCGTCGAGCCACCCCTTCTCCTCCACGGCGAGCCTCCGGATGTACTCGACCATGGCAGGCCCGCCAAAGGCGGTGGCCCCGAGGAGGAGGAAGGAGAGGAAGAGGGTCCTCGATGAGGGGGGCTCCTTCCCGGGCTGGTGCTCGTCCATGGCGATCGGCAGTGGTTAATGGGTTGACAGGGGATATAAATCAGGGGAAATTCCCCGCCCGGCAGGGAGGAGCGGGGGGGAGCTTCCTCAGCGCCTGCCCGGGGCCCCGGCCAGCTTGTAGACCTCGAACCAGAGGACCGAGGAGGCACCGGCGATGATGCATGCGAGGAGGGACCAGGGTGAAACCGGGGCGAACTGGAAGATCTCCCGGGCAGCAGGGAGGCCGACCGCAATGGCAAGGAAGAAGAGCGTCCCCCCGATGACCCACCAGAACGCCCGGTTCGGGGACCTCAGGGTCCGGGCGATGCTCTCCGTCCAGGACCGGTTCACGGCGATGAGAGCGAGGTTTGCGATGACGATGGTGACGAAGGTGAGGGTCCGGATCTGGTTCACGGCGAGGCCCCGGGACATCGCCACGAGGTACACGGCGAGGACGACCCCGAGGACCCCGAAGCCCTGGGCGAGGGCGAGGGCGGTGGTCCGGCGATCGAGGAGCCGGTCCTCCGGCTTCCGGGGCGGCCGGTTCATGATCCCGGGCTCCTCCGGCTCTGCCTCGAAGACCACCGAGCAGGAGGGGTCGATGATGAGCTCGAGGAAGACGATGTGGATGGGGAGGAGGATGAGGGGCCAGCCGAGGAGGACGGGGGCGAGGGAGAGGCCCGCGATGGGCACGTGGACGGAGATGATGTACGCCATGGCCTTCTTCAGGTTCGTGTAGATCCGGCGGCCCATCCTGACCGCCGAGACAATGGAGGCAAAGCTGTCATCCAGGAGGACGAGGGACGATGCCTCCCGTGCCACGTCCGAGCCCCTCTTCCCCATGGCGATCCCGATATGGGCTGCCTTGAGAGCAGGGGCATCGTTCACCCCGTCCCCGGTCATGGCCACCACCTCCCCGGTCGCCTTGAAGGCCTCCACGATCCGGAGCTTCTGCTCGGGGACGACCCGGGCGAAGATGTTCGCCCCCCGGATCCTTCCCGCCAGCTCCAGGTCGTCCGCCCGGTCGAGCTCGGCCCCGGTCACCACCCCGTCGTCCAGGGGGAGGTGGATCTGCCTCCCGATGTTCCGCGCCGTCGACGGGTAATCACCGGTGATCATGACGACCCGGATACCGGCCGTCCCGCACTCGCCGACGGCGCCCGGCACATCCGGCCGCACCGGGTCGGCGAAGCCCACGAGCCCCAGGAAGGTGAAGGGGAAGTCATGCTGCCCGTCGGGGAGGTCCCGCTCGGTGAAGTACGCCTTGGCCACTCCGAGGACCCGGAGCCCCTCCGAGGCCATCCGCTCCACCCGGGCCGCGAGTTCCTCCTGCCGCCCTGCCCCCAGGTGGCAGAGGTCGGCGATGGCCTCGGGGGCGCCCTTCGCCGCGATGATGTACTCCCGCCCCCCCTTCGAGCGCCAGACATTGGACATGGCGAGGAGCTCCCGGGAGAGGGGGTACTCCTGGAGGAGCTCCCAGTCCCCGTGGAGGTGCTCGGTGCCCGAGAGGTCGTCCCCCCCCTTGCTGTGGAGGGCCTGCTCCATGGGGTCGAAGGGGTCCTTCTTGGAGGAGAGGACGGCGAACTCCA
>JAJRCS010000236.1 GCA_028678815.1 Methanomicrobiales archaeon
ATGGTCCAGCGGTTGCTCATCACAAAATCATTGTACCAGATGGCCTCCGTGAGCCAGGTGTACAGTTCCATGAACCCGGCCGTAAAGACGATGGCGATGAGGGCAATGCCGATAATCGGGACAAGGAAGCTGATGTTCCACTGGACAGGCTGGTCATCATCCCTACGTGATTCCGGCTGGACCGGGGCATTCCCCGGGTCTTCTGGGCTGTTCATGGTCTCCCCTGTATCCGGATGTTCCCTTGCCTATGTTATATCCATCGGAATCGCGGGGCAGGGGTATCCACCGGCCCGGCAGAAAACCGGGCGCTCCCCCGATTCCCTGTTTCAGGCGGAATAATGGCCGATTCTCCCTGCAATCATGACGAAATCTTTTTACATCCATTCCACCATTGTATCATGCTATGGAAGGCATTGAGGTGAAGGTTCAGAAGCGGGCATTCCCGAGCAGGGGACGGGCCCGCATCCACACGAGCCTCCTCTCCGATCTCGCCGTGGAGGAGGGAGGCAGTATCGAGATCGCCGCCGGGGAGAAGGTTGTGAAACTCGGGGCGTTCGCGGATTCCATGGTGGCCGAAGGGGTCGTCAGGATGGACCCCGAGGACATGAAGAAGCTCGGCGTCGAAAACGGGGCGACCGTCGTGGTGCGCAGGGTCACCCCCGTCATGGAGAAGCTGAAGAAGGACACAAGGGGGACCACGGAGAAGATCTCGAAGGGCGCATCGGACGTCGGCGGAAAGGTCGCGAAAGGGGCCGGCTCCGCCGCCGAATCCGTGAAGAAGGGGGCCGGATCTGCCGCTGAGACGGTGAAAAAGACGGTCTCCAAGGACAAGAAGGACAAGGAGCTCTAGATGGGCGGCTCTGCGGGGGTAGCCTGGTGCATCCCCGCGGATCATGGCCGTGTTTCGGAGCCATGGAACGGAAAGGTGAGTTATGGCGTTATGGATTGTTGATCCGGGCCCCAGCGAGGGAATGGTCTACCTGTTCCTCTTCGTTGTCGCGCTCTTCATCGTCTGGCTGATAGCCCGCACGCTGAGCAAGTCGAAGGTAGCGACCAGGCAGGCAGAGGTGGAGCTCGAGAAGGAGAAACTGAAGGTCATCCAGAAGGACATGGCAGAGAAGGCGCTGCCCTTCACCCGGCTCTCGAGCGAACAGGTGACATCCCTCCGGGCCATCGACCAGGACAACGAGCTCCTGACCACTGACATCTATGCCAAGCGCAAGGAGCTCGAAGGCCGGATGCAGCGCCTCGAGAACTACATCACGCAGGCCAAGCTCGACAACATGCTCGTGAAGGTCGGGCACGAGGAGAAGAAGAGGAGGTAAAAATATGTATCAGGCAGAGACCGGGTATCCCCTGGAACCGGCTGAGAAACACAGGTTTGACCTCTCGGGATGGACGAGGAAGGCCGAGGAGCGGATGCCTTCGCTGGACAAGAGCCTTGACCGGTACTTCAGCCAGTACATGGAGTCCATCGTAGAGGAGTGGGAACTCCTCACCGAGTACGACCTCATCAGCATGGAGGCACGTCTGAAGAGGATCACCGAGGAGCTCGGGAAGCTGGAAACCGGGCATGCCACCCTGAAGGAGCGGGCCCATGTCCTCGACGACTCCCTGCACGCGCTGGAGGTGCGGCGATGAACAACCCGTTCTCCGTGGACAACTATGTCCATGGCTACCTCGACCGGAGGATGAAGTACCTCATCGAGGAGTGGAACCTCGCGAGGAAGGGCGAACTCGGCGACTTCCCGGGGAGGCTGGAGGCCATCGACGGGGAGATCGAGCCCATGAAGTCCTTCGAGAGGGCGGCTGATGCGAGGATCGAGGCGCTCGAGGACCGGTACAGGAAACTCGCGGGGGTGAAGAAATGACCTGGCTCGAGGCCCTGGTCATCATCCTCCTCGTGGGGATCATGTTCTTCCTCATCTACTACTACTTCCGGGGAGCGAAGGGGAACATCGAGCTGAGAAGGCCCATGGAGAGCCGGGTGGACGAGTACCTCGACCGCCGGTTCGAGTCCATCATAGAGGAGTACTCCCTCGTCAGGAGCCCCAAGCTCCAGGGATTCAGGCAGCTGAACGAGCCTCTCCTCGCCGAGGACGAGGCCCGGGTCCAGGCCCTGAGGAAGGCCGAGGCCGAGCTCGACGCGACCCTCAGTGATCTCGGGAAGAGGCTGGACGCCCTCGAGCATGAAATGGCCGTTCCCAAGTAACCGGAGAAAGGCAGGGGCACCTGACCTCTACCATGAGCTCAGGGAGGAGATACCCGAGGCCCGGAAGCAGGGGGAGCTCCCTGCCCGGGACAGCGGCAGCTTCTCCAGGTATTTCTGTGACCTCTGCAACTCCCCCTTCACCATCCATGAACTCCGGCAGTGCAGCATCTGCGGCCGGTGGGGCTGCAAAGACTGCTGGACGCAGGAATATTACATCTGCAACTCCTGCAACGGCATCCTGAAGATGCACCTGGTCCGTTCCAGGGGCTGACGTTTTTTTCGGAAGGAAGAAACCGGGTCCGGGTCCGCTTATCATTGCTGTCCTTTTCCCTGACCTGGGGCCCCGTACCTTATCCGTTGTCGGAGGTTCCGTCGGAGGGTGTTCGGGGGCAGATCCACTCCCTGTCGCCGCAACGGAACAAAGGGCGGGGAGATCGGGGCGAATCCTATATATAGGAACACGGAGAATGGGTTGTGGTGATTTCATGGCAGATGTGGTTATTGCGGAAACGAAGGTGACGGTGGTCGATGAGCGGCTGAGGAATGTCCGCTATGGATGGTATGTCATCTTCGGGATCATTGCGATCATCTTTGGGGGGCTCGTCCTCTTCTACCCGAGGATCTCCACGGCCTTCATGGTGGTCTTTACGGCTGCCCTCCTCATGCTCTTCGGGCTCTACGGCTTCATCACCGGGTTCTTCCAGCCGGCAGGGCAGAAGCTTGTACCGATAGTCCTCGGCCTCATCGGGTTCCTCATCGGTCTCGCCGGCATCGTCTATCCCGCGATCTTCGGTGTTTCCCTGGTGGTCATGCTGGGTATCCTTATCCTCATCATTGGCGGCCTCATGATCGTCTTTTCCCTCGTGGAGAAGGAGCTGGCACACCGGTGGTTACTCTTCCTCCTGGGGGTCATCGCGGTCATCTTTGCGATCCTCTTCTTCATCTACCCGTACTATGCGGCGGTGGGCATCGGGGTCCTCCTCGGTATCTACTTCATCGTGAGCGGCCTCGTCGCCATCTATACCGGGTTCCACATCCGGAGCCTCAAGAAACTGGCCTTCGGGTGAAAGGAAACCCCAATCTTTCTTTCTTCTTCCTCTCTCCTGGCGCGAGCCGGTCATCCATCACCGTGTCTCAGGTCTGTCTCAGAGAGGATGCCTCTATCACGGAGGATGTCGGGGGCTGAAGGTGGAGCTGCCCCCAAAGCGAACGGTTTTTATCCGGGCCAGTCGATAGCTTATGGAGATATCCCGGGGGATTCGGGATGTGC